>DCQY01000049.1 GCA_002323995.1 Akkermansiaceae bacterium UBA1506
CCAAACAGCTTCGCGATAGGGATTCCCCCGTCAGTAATTGGAACAGGACGATTTCCGTCGGTGAGTTCGTGGGCTGGATTGATACCGAGGGCGGCGTGGATAGTAGCGTGGTAGTCGGCTAGCGGAACGGGATTCTCGACGATCTTTTCGCTGAGTTCATCGGTGACTCCGTAGGCTCCGAGGTGGTTTAGGCCACCCCCGGCGAGAAGGAGGCTGAAGCAACTCCCCTGGTGCCCGCGGCCGCCCCGACCGTCGTAGCCAGCAGGACGACCGAACTCGGTGCCGAGCGCAATGAGAGTCTTCTCTAGCAGCCCCTTCGCCTCAAGATCCCTCATCAATGCGGAAAGGGCGACGTCGAGTTCCTGAATTAAGAGATGCTGATTTTGCTGGCCTTCATTGTGGGTATCCCAGCCTGTGCCGTTCATGAAGTTCAGGTTGTGAGAGACCTCGATGAATCGCACTCCGGACTCTACGAGACGGCGGGCGAGGAGGCAGCGCTGACCGAATTCGTTTCCATAGTCATTGCGTAGATTGTTCGATTCGTCCGAAAGGTCGAAGCGACGCATGAAGTCGGGGCCGGCGAGTCGGAGGGCCTCTTTCTGGGAATCTCGGTAGAGGGCGAGAGAGGAATTCTCTGGCACACGTTCCATGAGAGGGTCGAGCAGATTTCGGCGACGATCGGCCCTGGCATCAGTCACTCCGTCGGGACGGGAGAAACCAGCTGGCCCGCTCTCGGTGTCGGTGAGGTAGACAAAATTGCCCTTCGCGCCGAGAAACCCCGGGCCACGGCTGACATTGGGATAACCGATCAACATGTAGGCAGGCACCTCGTTACTGGCTGCCCCTCGGACACTTCCAATGATAGATCCGATTGATGGATAGGTGATACTCCCTGAGGTGGGGCGACCGGTATGGACGAGGTTTGTGGCGGTAGCGTGCTCGTCGATTGCGTCGTGATTGACGGTGCGGATGACGGTTAGTTGCTCTGCGAGGTCGCCCAAGCGGGGGAGGTGTTCACAGAATTCGACACCCGAAACTGCCGTGGGAATCTTGTCATACTCAGATCCGGACTTCTTCGGATTCGCCTTCGAATCTCCTTTTCGCTTTGGGTCGAAGGTGTCTATCTGTGCCATTCCTCCGCCGAGCCAGATAAAAATGCAGTGCTCCGCTTTGCCTTTAGGATGATTGACAAGATTTGCAGAAGCGAGCGAAGGGGCAGAAACACCTGCTGCGAGTAGCGCACTTTTTTGGAGAAATTCACGGCGGTTGGTTCTCATGATTGCGGGCAGTCGTTTAGGGGATCAGTTTTCAATAGGAAGGAGCGCGAATGTGCTTTGCTTCTGCGAATGAGAAAGGATGTTCACGAGCTCTCTCATTCCGAATTCGTGATTTGTCATCATTATTTTTTAGGTGCTGATTAGGGAGTATAAATCCATTCAGGTGCATTTAACAGGGCCCAGATCGCGTCCTCCATACGGAGACGCCAGTCTTCATTGAGGGCAAGGGTGGGGGGCGCGCCGGCGCGCGCCTCGGCCTCTTTTTCGAGAGCGAGTTCGTTAGCGGCAGGGTCGAGGTGGTTAGACCAGCTCACATAGCGGATTGGTTCGCGCGGAGTGTTCGGCTCTATGCTGCGTTCCGAGGGCGCTACAATGCGATCCTCATAATTTGGGGAAAGGAGAGCGAGAAAGCGATCCTGCTCCGCCTGCGAAGGCTGCCGGGTGAGGAGTCGGAGGAAAAGGCGATCGACCAGTTGCTCGACCGGTTGATTTTCGAGAGCTAACTGGGTGAGCCCATGCTCATCGCTTAGACGGGAAAGCCAGACGCCCATGGTGCCGTTTGCTAGGATAGCTGGCTGAAGCAAATTAGGATCGGTATCTCTGATGCTGACAGGGTCCTGTCTTGCGCTGCGCCAGCCAAAGGTCTCCATGATGCTGACGACTGCCTGAATCCGCGGAAGAGAAAGGCTGGGACGATCGCGTTCGTTTGAGGTTGATGCCAGCATCCAGGCGCGCCTTGGTTTACCTAAGGAAATGGATTGGTTCAGGGTCCGTCCGCTATCGATATCGAGGCTGACTTCCTCAAGATTAAAAGGCGCTCCTGTCGCGCTGAAGAGCGAGTCTACGATCTGTTCTGCCTCAAGTCTGCGCGGAGCGGGAGCAATGAAGAGTGGGCTCGGCTTATCCAAGGTCAGATCAGTGGCCCGTTGGTAGGCATGTGAATTGAGAATGAGGCGGGTCACCTCCTTGAGATCGTAGTCGGCTGCGACAAGTTCTCGTCCCAGCCAGCGCAGTAATTCAGGGTGGGAGGCGCTACCTTTCTCCCAGTCATGCACCGTGTCGACGATGCCGCGACCCATGAGGCGCTGCCATACCCGGTTGACCATAACCTGTGCAAAGCGCTCGTTGGCAGGCGCAGTAATAAGCGCTGCAAGCCGATCTCGCGGGCTCTCCGGGAATTGGGCGAGGGAGGCCGCTTCCTCGGGCTTCACAAATTCAGGGAAGGGCCACGACGGATCTACCGAAGTCCCGGGTTTCAAAGTGACTTGGATGAGCGGCTTTCGCTCGCGTTCATGTAACTTGTCCATAGGGACGCTACTGCTCATTGGGACTTTGATCGGATCTTCGCCGAGCATGGCGGCGAGCTCGAAGAGATCCTCCTGCATCCACTCGTGTCCGGGAGCGTCGTGGCAGCGGGCGCACTTCATCTCGACACCGAGAAAGGCGGAGCTGATCACGATCCCTTTTGCAGCCATGGGGACATCGTTGCCGGTAGCAGTTCCGAATCCGCGTGGGCCCCCGAGGCGATCACTTCCTTCCATACGAATGAGTTCGGTGACAAAAAGGTCGACGGGCTTGTTGTCGATGAGTGATTCGTAGATCCACCAGCGAAAAGGACCGGTGTTATTCAGGCTCGGATTGATGATGTTCGGGTTCTCCGCGAGAACGTCCTGCCAATACCCCATCCATTGATCGGCCCAACGCTCGTCCTGAAGAAAACGGTCGATCGCGAGACTGTTGCGTTGGTCCGCGGGGTCGGCCAAAAACTGTTCAATCTCAGCTTCGTTTGGGGGGACTCCGACGGTATCGAGAGCGAGCCTGCGGAGAAAGGCGTGATTAGCTGCCGGCGGAGTTAGCTCAAAGGATTCTACGTTAAACTGAGGCCACGAAGCACCTTGCTCGATCCATTGTTCTAACAACGCGATTTCCTGCGGCGAGAGCGGGTCACCTTTCGGGGGCATAATGTCGACGCCGGCATCGTGGCGCACCCGCCAGATCAGGGAACTTTTTTCAAGGTTACCAGAGGTGATGGCGGGACCGTCGTATGCGCCGCCTGCTATCGCCGCTTCGCGTGTGTCGAGGCGAAGCTCGCCCTTCACCTTGCTGCCGCGGTGGCAGTCGTAGCACTTAGATTCGAGAAGGGGCTGAATATCCTCGAAATAGTCGATTTCGCCCCCGCCGCCGGATTCGTTTTCCGAGGAAACCTTCGCGATGCGGGCACCGACAAAATGGTCGATCTCGTTGAGAGCAGGCAGACCGGCGGGGAGTTCGGGAACTTCAACTGGTTCGGACAAAGCGAGCCAGCGTTTGGCGGCATCGCGGCGAAGCGTCCAGAATTCGGCGTGCTCAGCGCGGCAGGTGGCCCGGCGTCTCGCGTTTTCCTGATCGATCCATTCGCGCTGGCGTTTTTCATAGGTCGACCAGCCTTCATCATTGTATTGGATGGTCTCCTCGCCCGGAGTGAGTAGATGCCAGTGTTCCGAGCCTTCGAGGGAAATTGCGGCGACGGTTTCACCAAATTCCGGGCGGCGGCGATTTTTCCCAGCGATGGCTCCAACCTTCGTCTCGAGAATGACGAAGTGACTGCCGCCTTCGGTCTCGAACTCAACCCATTTTTCGTTGTTACCCGGGGGCGCAAAGCGGAAGTCAGGGCCAAGGTCGAGGTATTCGTCCTGAAGGGCGAGAAGGTTGTGCCCGCCGGAGGTTCGCGTCCCCGAGTTCTCGAGGACTTTTTCTTCGTCGATAAAAAGACGTGACATACCCCGGCTGCGCAAAAGTAGGCGGTGTTTGCCGGGCGGAATCTCAACAAGAGCGGAGGCGCGAAAATGGGCGGGATTGACTCTTTCGCCCCGCACCCCGGTTCCGACATATTTCTGGGGCCAATCAAAGAAACCGAAGGCCTCTGAGGTGTAGGTCTCTGTCACGATCGGGTAGGGAGGCCATGAATTTGATGCGGGTACTCCTTTTTCGCTGATCTGCACGAGGATTTCGCCAGGTTTCAACATTTTCTCCGTGATCGGAGGCGGAGGGGGAAGAAAATGGAACCGATCGAGAAGGATCGCCTCGGGGAGGGCTTCGCGATAGATTCGGACATTGTCGAGCCACCCGTTGAACGTTTGCGCCCCGCCGCGGATATGGCCTGTGCCGATGACGAGATCTGCGTCGTTTTGGACCGGCGGGCGATCAGTTTTTCCGTCCAAGTCCCAGACTCCTTCGGTTCGGCGGCCGTTGATATAAGCGCGGATGCTGTTCGCCTGGCCGAAAGTATAGACGATCGCCACGTGGTTCCATTCGCTGCTGGGAAGGGTCATGGAACTCCACCAGCGATGCCACTGAGAGTCGGGCTCGCCCTCTGAGTCGTTTTGGGAAGCGCAGCTCGAGAAGAGAAAACCGAGGTGGATTCCTGACTCGTCTGACTTGAGACGCATCGCGAAATTCTGGTCCACTCCATTGTCATGGCGGCCCTTACCAATGAGGTAAGGCATGTGTCCCGTCCCGATCGACGAGACACGGACATATGCTTCCATTGTGATCGAGTCTCCGGCGCTGAAGACGACCGCATCAGAACTTTCCACAATGAGGGCGTCATTTGCCTTTGCGAAGCGGCGCGAGGTGTTTTCGGGATCTTGACCGCGGTAGTGAGGTTCCCGCGGTCCGGCGTCTTTCTCGTTGTCGAATGCGTAGGAGAGAACCGGTTCGAATAGAGCTGCCTCCTCCTTTTTCTCCACGGCAAAGGAGAACGACGCCGCAAGTGCGATCGCGGAAACTGTTGAGCCACGGAGGTTGAGTATCATCCTTACGATGTCATTAAATTAGATTTTCGAAAAAAACGCACTCCCGCAGATGTGTCTTTTTCGGGTGACTCTTTTGGTCGCGTCCTTCGTTGCGGAGAAGGCGTTCATCAAAAGGATAAGAAGAACAGTGAGAGTTATTACTTTTCTATTTGTGTTTGGCTTGCTCGGCCATTTGGTCTTTTGCAGTTCTCGGTAGTTTTCTGGAAAGATGGCTGCGGTTGGAAAGTGTTCTTCGAGAGTGGCTTTATGATCTTTTAGGTATTCTTATCGTGGAAGATAGAAACCAGGCCGATCGGTAGATTGAGGGCGATTGGTATAATTCTCGTTCAGCACCTCATCAATTTGGGCGCTCGAATCATTCAGTAGCGTTCCTGTCCAACTGGGCGCGCAGTCGGGCGACTTCTTCTTCGATATTGTGGAGAATTTCGATCGTTTGCTTATTGGGGTCATCTGGATCGGGCAAGACAGAGAGCTCCTGCATTGTGGAAACGATAATACCGATGAAGAGGTTTAAAATGGTGAAGGTGGCCAGAATGATAAAGGGGACAAAGAATGCCCACGCGTGGGGGTGGGCCTCCATAACGGGGCGAACGATTCCCATGGACCAACTCTCGAGGGTCATGATTTGGAAAAGCGAGTAGAGACTTTTGCCGATACTACCGAACCATTCAGGATGAGTTTCACCAAAGAACCCGACCGCCATGACCGCGGCTGCATAGAAGAAGATTGCCATAACTGCGACGACGCTTCCAAGGCCGGGAATAGCGTGAATGAAAGCGGCCACAACGCGCTTCAGGCTGGGGACAACTGTGAGAACGCGTAAAACTCTGAGCACACGAAGAGTTCGAAGGACGGAGAGCGCCCCAGAATTAGGGATGAGGGCGACGACGACGACGACGAAATCGAAGATATTCCATCCGCTGCGGAAGAAAGAGAAGCGATAAGCAATAATTTTGAGGAGCAGCTCAACTACGAAAATTCCGAGACAGAGGTGATCAAGTTTGATCAGAAAAGGATCCCAGCTTTCGATCAATGTAGGGTCGATGTTTAGACCAAGCGCGACCGCATTGACGAGGATGGCGATCAAGATGAGCCGCTGAACACTTTTTGATTCGACAAAGTTTGCCAACTTTAGGCGCCATGGCTCAACTTTATCTTTGTCACCTAGTAGATGGAGATCGTCTTCCGACATCGTTATGGATGCAAAATTTTCAGGGGATCTGATCAATCCCGAGTCGTCGGAGTAAATTACTTCTGTAATCCTGTCTCGAGAATAAACCACTGAACTGGAAGGTCTTTGAGCGGTTCGCGCATCTTGTCGAGCTCGACGGCCGAGCCATGAACCTCAAGGCGAATCAGATCCGAGATTTGGAGTGCTTCTTCCAGCATTGCTCCCACATTTTCGAGGTGTGTCAACGCTCCCTCGCCGCCAATATAGGCCTCGCGGCAGAAGACGGTATCCTCGCAAATGGTGAAGTCGTAGAAGAGAACGTGATCTTCGCTAGCGGTTTGATCGACAAACGCCTGGAGACTGCCGACGAATTCGTCCCACTTTCCTTCGTGGGGCTTAAAATAAGGGTGAATGCTGACGGTATTTTCGGGATTCATGGGATGCCACTTTGCGTGGCTTGGGAATCCCGATCAAGTAAGAAATCCTAACACCTTGTCCTCACTTTGGGATTTGGATATGGCTGCTTGCTGAGACGCTAATTCGCGTGCTTTCCGTGAAGGTGTTCACCCTTTCGAGCCGCTTGGAGGGCCTTCACAGTATCGACGGCTGCCCCCGGATCATTTTCAGAATCAAGCCAAGCGTCGAGCGCAGCGCTCAGCGTTCCCTTGATTTCTTCGTAGCCGTTGTCTTGGGCAAGGTCCTGCATTTCGTGAGAGTCTTCAGCGGTATGGTAAAGCTGTTCATTTGGCCGAAGCATGTAACGCTTCACGCGCTGGTAACTACGAGGTTTTTTGATCGGATCATCTCCCAACCAGGTTGCCCAGTAAGGGTTGTTGAGCTTACCGCCCCCCATGAGGTGCTTCTCAATGTAGAGCTCTTCGGGAAGCAGGTTTCGAATGTAGCGGAAACGTCCGTCGGTGATAGAGCGGATGGGGTAGCGGGGACCTTCTGGAAGGTTATGGTGGAGGCCATAGGCAAAATCCCGGTGCTTTTCGGTATTTCCCATGAGCACTTCGGAGAAACTGGTGCCATCGATGTGAGATTCGATTTTTCCACCAGCGATCGAAATTAGTGTGGGAGCGATATCGGCATACTGTACGAGAGCGTCGGTTCGTTTTCCCGCAGGAACGACGCCGGGCCATTCGGCAACCAGTGCGGTGTGGAGGCCGGTGTTCCAGTTGGTCCATTTGCAGCCTGGAAACTGTGAGCCTTGTTCTGAGGTGAAAAGAACAAGGGTATCGTCTCGCTTACCGGTGGCATCTAGCGCCTCGAGAATCTCTCCGATTTGCTGATCCATGTAGGTGATTTCAGCAAGATAGTTGGCGAAATGTTCCCGAGTTACCGGGGTGTTTGCTAAGTTCGGTGGGAGCTTGAGATCTTGTAATGGGTATCGCGAAGCATCACCCATGACCCAGGGGACATGAGGCTCGACCAGCGCAACCACGAGGCAGAAAGGATTTTCTTGGCTCATGTATTCGCTGATAAGGGCAACTTCATGAGGCTCGGTCGGATCGCGTACGCAACTGGAGTCGAATCCTTCGACCACATCAAAAGGGAAGGCTTCGGCCGGTTTCACATGAACCTTTCCGGCGAGGCCAACTCGATAGCCGAGAGGGCGTAAGTAGTGGGGAAGACTTCGAGTTTCGGGGCGACTTGAAGAATGATTCCAGGCGCAGCCGTTACTCAGCGGATACTGACCGGAGTAGAGTTCAGCGCGACAAGGCTGGCACATGGCTTCAGCGAGGTAGGCCTGATTGAAGGTGAGTCCGCGGCTAGCGAGAGCATCAATATGAGGCGTTATCGCATTTTCACCTCCGTAGAGGGGCAGATCGTTGTAGGTGCAGTCGTCGCCAATGATGATGAGAAAGTTAGGCCGCTCGGTGGATATGCCTATCTGAGTGAGCAGAATGGCAAGGGAAAGAATAAGGATTTTCATCATGGATCAGAGTGGGCTGCGTCCGAATAAGAGGCACGTCTTGTCGAAGCTAGATTAATTTTTTACCGATTCGCCAAGAATGATTAAAGCGAACACGAAGCCGTGTTCACGGCGAGGTCGGGCAGAAGAGACGGCAGGATCCGCCTTAATTGATCTAGAGAGCCTGTCGTTTCGATATCGATCGTGGCTTCGCTGTCTGAGCTTGAATCCTGAGGGATAAAGCTTTGCACTCGTTTTGCCACAGCGATTCCCGTGTCGACGATTGAAACGCCGCTTGGCAAACTCGACTGAATCACCCCACCGAGAAACGGGTAGTGTGTGCATCCAAGAACGAGGACATCGGCCCCCGCATCGAGCAGTGGATCGACTGCCTCTCTGACAGCACCTTCTGCCTCCGGGCCGTCCAGAGTTCCGGCTTCAACCAGTGACACAAAGGAGGGGCAGGGGCGGGTAATGACTTTGACGCCTTTAGCGTGGTCATCGACCAATTGATGAAATTTCTCGCCTTGAATGGACGCTTCGGTAGCGAGGACTCCGACCACTCCGGATTTCGTTTTTTGAGCTGCTGGTTTGATCCCGGGTTCCATCCCAACGATGGGCAGAAGATAAGCATCGCGAAGCGGTCCAACGGAGTGAATTGTTGCCGAATTGCATGCGATGACGATAAGAGTAGCTCCGCGTTCAATCAGATGATCGGTAATCTGGAATACCCGTCGATTGATTACTTCCGCCGATTTATTCCCATAAGGGCACCAAGAAGAATCACCAACGTAGTGAATTGGGATGCCCGGGAGGAGTTGATGAATCTCCCGCATTACGGAAAGGCCACCCACCCCGGAATCTAGAATCCCGATCTTCATCGGCGCTAATGTGGTGTGATCATTCACTCTGCTTAGCTGGCCCGGCTTCCTTTAGATCCTTCGACAACGAAGTCGTTTTTGGTCTGACCTTGCTGAATCATCGAGCAAAGCAAAAGAGCACTGCCAGAGGTGGTGATGGAAAAATGGTTTTGAGACGAAAGAAATTGTTCGAAGGCTTTTAAAAATTTCATGTTCAGTGGATTTTTAGGATGAGCCGGTTTTTTAGATTGGTGTCATTGGAGGTTACGTTTGGCTAGCGTTAATCTGTCAAATTCCTA
>DCQY01000110.1:0-1851 GCA_002323995.1 Akkermansiaceae bacterium UBA1506
CTCAAATTGGTACGCTGTCCCAGGTCTTTTTCCAGATTGTAGAGCTCAACCGGTGAGTCATTGTCAGTTGGATAACCGTGCTTCTTTTCCCACGCTTCGCTTCGCTTTGAGCGGTATCCGGTTTTGTGATCGATTAGGAGCCAGTCGCCGTCTCGAATCGCATATTGTCCTTCGTAGGTATTGTGAACGTGAGTGGAGCGGACTGAATCCGTTTCCCCTTTCAGCAAAGGCAAAAGATCGTGTGAGTCTCCTGCTGCGTCGTGGGGTAATTCAATGTCGAGAGCCGACGCGACTGTTGCCATGATGTCGATCTGAGAAACGAGGGTATCGCTTACTTTTCCAGTTGCGGTGACTCCCGGCCATTTGACGATGAATGGAACGTGGTGACCTCCTTCGTAGATGTCACGCTTGAGACCGCGAAGCGGATGAGAGGACCAATGGTCGTATTTTTCGTCGCGGGCGTAGGCGTATTGCTCCGGGCCATTGTCCGCGGAGAAGATCACTACGGTATTTTCGGCCTGACCGCTTTCTTTCAGCGCGGTGAGGATTCTTCCGCACGCATCGTCCGTTTCCACTACGAAGTCCCCGTAGGGGCCGGCCTGGGATTTTCCATCGAACTCATCGTTGGGAATGATCGGGGCGTGCGGGGACGGGAAGGCAAAATAGAGAAAGAAGGGAGCATCGTCCTTTGCCTGCGCTTTGATATAGTCCACTGCCTTGGCAGTCGTTGTCGGGATGTTCTCATAAGGATCCCAGTCGCTCGCCATGGGGCCGGGACGACACTCCCAGTTCCCCTCTTTGATCGGCTTCCATCTTGCCGTGTCCATGAGGGTGTCAGGCGCTTTCACCACTCTATCGTCTTCGATCCAGCAATAAGGAGGGAAATTAATCACCGTATCGCCAAAGTAGTGATCAAATCCATGGTCGAGCGGGCCGTTCGGAATCGACTGATCCCAGTTGAAGGCTTCCGGTCCCCACGCCTTTTTGCGCCCTTCGCCCATCTGTTTCGCGTCCGGCTTGCGGATCGCCGCCCAGTTCCAGCCGAGATGCCATTTGCCGATCGCAGCGGTGGCATACCCCTTCTCTTTCAACATTTCAGGGAGTGTCAGTTGCTCCGGTTTGAAAGCCGAGTCTCCAAAGGTATTCACGATGCCGTGGAAATCCCGCCAATGGTGGCGACCAGTTAAAAGCGCGTAGCGACTTGGGGTGCAGATACCGGAAGACGAGTGCCCATCGGTAAAGCGCATTCCCTCTGCTGCAAGTTGATCAAGATTCGGTGTCGGAATCTTTGATTCCGCATGGTAACAGGTCAGGTCGCCGAAACCGAGGTCATCAGCATAGAGGATGAGAATATTGGGACGCTCCCCAGCACTCAGGCTGGAAAGAGTCATGAACAGAAAACAGAAAAGAGTAGTGACGCTGCGCATCGCACATCGTAGTCGCCATCGTCTGGTCAGAAAGTAGCGTGATTCGGTCGTTTCAAGACTGCTGAAGACTTTGCCCGTTTACCTTTTTCGAAGTATGATTCCGCAGTGAACCGGGAAGAAAAACGCATACTGGTAAAGGGCCTAAATTGTTGAAATAGTCCCGCGTAATCTCCCCGATTGCGGGATTCCCACTGGCCGAAGATTTCTTCACAGTGACTCCCTGTCATGAGTCAGAGAGACCGCCTTTCCTCCGCCACGAATCGCCGCCAATTTCTTACAGCCTTTTCGCTTGCAACGGCCGGCCTTTGACCCTGCCTCAGGCGATGGCGAGGTTGCCAGTTTGCTCAGCTACAGTCGCAAGACCTGGACCGACGCCGAAGCGGATGTGACGGCCGAGTTTGTGCAGGAAGTGCGCAATGGGGAA
>DCQY01000110.1:2173-8420 GCA_002323995.1 Akkermansiaceae bacterium UBA1506
AAGGCGTCGTCGGGCCGTATGAAGCGTGGGAGTTGTGGGAGACGGCGGAGCCATAGCAATCACAATGATCGCAGGCCCATGGCCTGAAGAAGAAGGAGGAGGGGATTCTGTCAAGGTCGATGACCCTCACTTGTTCAGCATCTCCCCATATTTCTTCGCATACAGTTTACCATGCCGCTCCTGGGTCGCGGTATCGAAGTGGACCGAGTCACCGATGTCCGCAGAAAACTCCCGTGAATCGACGCACGCCGTGTGGGGCACCTGGTTCGGCAGATCGAGCAGGATGGCGTTGATGGCTCCTCTCGACTCTTCCTGACCGGCCTTCAATTCACCGATAGTACAGGCAATGAAAGGAAGCTTGGGAATGCCCAGGTCAGCACGAAGGTCTTTGATCATCTGCTTAATCCCGGCTGGGTAGGCCGCGATGCGCTCGGGAGAATTTGAATCCGATTCCCCCTGCAACCACAAGGCCCCGGCGATACGAGTTTTTCCTTCCGGGCCCTGTTCCAGCGCCAGCTTGGCGCGGCGAATCGTTTCTTCGTAGAGCCGCTGCCCTTTTTGCCATTTACCGAGGCTTGTCCCCCCGACCGCACAGGGAATCAAGGCGATGCGGTTTTCCGGTTGTGACTTCGTCAGAGTCTGGGCAAACGCGAGACCAGGCCCGACGCCGGCATTGTCCGATCCAGTAAAATCTTTCGGGTTACCGACATGATGAAGTGGATGGCGGGCATGGAACCACTCGTCCGTCTTTTTGTGCAGCATGATGATTTGTGGATCCTGTAGTGGTTCTGCAGGCATCACTCCTCTCCCCTTCATATTGGACTGCCCCATGAGCAGAAAGACATCAAGCCGTTCCGTCTCACTGGGCAACTTGGTTACGTCGACTGGAACGAAGGGTGTGGTGTTGAGGTCCTGAGGAGGTCCTTTGGTCGCCCTCTTCTGGGCGGCTGCTGGCGAGGGCGGTTGCGGCAACGGATGATTGGCTGCTTCGGTAGTAAATGGCGAAGCTGGCAGGCCTGCTGCATTAAATAGATTTCCTTCGGGATGATTGGCCCAGGCGTAACGCGCCGCGGCAGGATGGCTAACGCCCTTGGCAATCGCCACGACCCCATTGCGGTGAAGCTTGGCATCGGCCGTCACCCAATTGCCATCGGAATTCTGGAGTTCGAACCCACGGAGTGGCTGGTCCGGGGGAGCGAGGTCTTCGGCTTGGTCAAAACGGAGCAGCATTCCTTTCTCTCCACTACGGTGGCCCGTGAGCCTGGGTCCCGACGCGACAACGTCCTCTCCGTATACTTCAGCCCGTGCCCACAGTGCGAGGCGATGGGCATAGTCGCGCTTGTTCTTTGGATGGAGCAGAAATGGTTCTTCCCCCAAGTCGATGGTCACCGCCATGCCCGTATTCGGAATGGCGGTGGCTCGCCGCATCGATTCCCGGATGCGAGCCCACGCCACCTTCTCGGCGCGGGATGGCGGCAGCTGTACCCAGGCAAAAGGAAAGTCGCCCCGAGCCCATCGTTGACGCCAGTCCTCGATCAATAGCGGCAACTGAAATTCGTAAAGTGCGGAAGTCTCTTCAGTAAAAGCATTCGTTTCGCCCTGATACCAGATTGCCCCTCGAATCGCGTAGGGAATAATGGGTGCGATCATTCCATTGTAGAGCACACTGGGGTGATGATGGTGCAGGCGCGGATTGATGGGGCGCCGCGGTGCCTTGGGCGGTTCGGTGCCGGCGGCGATCGCTTCCTTTCGCGCTGTTTTCCAGGCAGCAAAGTCTTTCTCGTAAGTTGCCTCTTCTTCGGCTTCGACCTCGGGCGTGTAGGTAGCCTCTCTCTCCGCCCATGAGTTAAGAAGTTCCTGCAAGGCTCCCTGGTCTTTCATGATCCCTTCACTGGTCCAGGCTTCAATAGCCGAGCCGCCCCAGGCGGCGACGATAAGACCGACAGGAACATTGAGTTGCTCGTGCAGCTCACGGGCAAAGAAAAATCCAGTGGCCGAAAATTGCCCTGCGACCTCAGAACTGGAAACGAGCCATTCTCCACTGCAGGTGTCGGCCGGCTCGGGTGACGCGGCCCGATCGACCGTGAAGATTCGTAATTTGGGCAGATTGGAGTTTGCCTTCTCCTTCTCGGGATCGTGCGCCAGGTCGACTCGCATGGCCATGTTAGACTGACCCGAAGCGAGCCAGACCTCGCCGACGATTACATTGCTGAAAGTAAGCGCTTCCTCCTCCGCCATGACTTTAAGCGATCGAGGTTCAGCAGAGCCAACAAGTGGATCCAGCACTGTCTTCCAGCGACCCGTCTCCGAATTTGCGACCGTTGTTTTAGTCTGCCTCCCATAGCTGATCGTAATAGCCTCTCCCGGTTCTGCCGTGCCCCAGACAGGAACAGAGGTATCGCGTTGAAGGACGGCATTGTCAGTAAAGATCGGAGCCACGGTGAGCTCTGCGAAACTGACAGAGATAAACGCGACGGACAGGCCTAAAGTTAAAAGGATCAATTTCATGGGGCGATTGGAATCCTAAAGCGGTCTTATTTGAGCAACCAAACAAAAACCGAACCAAAATCCCGACAGCCTATTTCGCTGATCGGTCATCGCGCCTCCACTGCCGAAGCACTTCCACTGATGCGGATGCCCTCTAGCTCTTCTTCCGGTTGCTGGTAGAGATTTGCTTTTTTTAGACCATCCCTTCACCCCGGCGCCGGCCCTCCAAATTCTGAAAGATGAAGAAGGAGAGATTCTCTAAAAAAATCCGGCAGGTCGAAGGCCAACGGAAGTCTTTCTGTAGATGAGTATTCACAGGATAAAACTCGGGATGATCGTAAAGGCGGTTCTCTTTTCGATATTGGTTCATGGCACTGGCTTCCTCCCAACTACGGCCATGTCGGCCGAGGGTTGGCGGGTGATTGCGGAAGATCCCAAGTTTCCCATGGATGACGTGATCGTCGCGTTCTGCTCGGTGACTGACGCGGCTTACGGACTACCGGACGATCCTGCCGCGGCTGACTGCACGCCTGCGATTCAACATGCGCTCGATGACGCCAACGCGGCCGGGGGCGGCACGGTTTTCCTGCCAGAGGGGCGATACCGATTGGAGGGCATGCTGACCATCCCCTCGAACGTCTTCCTGCGCGGGCGCTGGAGTCCAATCGGTCCGGATCAACCGGCTCAGGGGACGATCCTAATGATTCATAATCAGGAGCACGAACAGAGTGTGCTGATCAGCGGTAGCGGCTGTGGCGTGAGGGACCTGACCTTCTGGCATCCCGACCAGCAGGTCCCGGACTCAACGGGGGGCAGTTCGTTGGCAGAATCCCCCCTGGTGATCCGGGGGCAAGCCTCGGTGGTGACGATTGAGAATATTACCCTGATCAATCCCGGGCGCGGCATCGATCTCTCCCAGGCTAGCACCTGCTGTCTGCGTGGCATCTATGGTAGCCCACTGCACACCGGGCTTTCGGCCGATCGAAGCTTTGCCGTGTCGCGCTACGATTCGATTCACTTTTCACCGGACTATTGGACGTGGTCCAAGCTGCCTGGAAGTCCTCCCGAAGGCGGCGTGCATGCAGCCTACATGCGCCAGCATGGAACCGGTCTCCATATCTACGAGATGGATGGATTCTATGCCGGCTTTTCGACGATCTCCGGGTATCAGAAAGGTCTCCACTTTGAACGCGGCGTCTCGGGGGATGATGCCAGCGGAGAGCTGTCTTACTTCACGGTTACCGATTGCGATACCGCACTCTATGTGGACGACGCCAAAGGGTTCCGAATCGTGGGCAGCACCTTGCAGGGATCAGAATATGGCATCTGGGGCAAAGACCGCACTCACTACAAGATGCACACGACTCACATCGAGGGCGGAAAACATTCGATCTCGATCAAAAATGGAGTCGCCGAGCTGGTCAACTGCACCGTGGCCGGTGAGACCGAAATTGTCGGTCCCCGCACCGTGTATCGCGAGCATCACTATGATGAGCCACTGCCTTCTTTTCAAAATACCTACGATCGAACCCGCAAACCCGGGAAATGCGATCTGTTCAACGTCCAGGACTACGGAGCGGTTGGCGATCGAGAAGCTGATGACACCGAGGCGCTGAAGAAAGCGATCGAGGCGGCTTCCGCCAACGGCGGTGGGATCGTGTTAGTGCCCGATGGCGAGTACCGGATCACCGCAGCGTTGAACCTGGGTGAGGGCGTGGAGCTTCGAGGCAACAGCGGGGGGCGTCATGTCCTGGGCAACAAGCCCAAAGAGCAATTGGGCAGTGCTTTGTTCATTGAGACGGGCGAGGGGGATGAGAATGGAACGCCGTTTCTCACCCTGGGGGACGGTAGCGGATTGCGCGGTATCGGCTTCTATTACCCGAACCAGGATTACAAGAACTTCAAAAAGTATCCCTGGATGGTGCGAGCCAATGGAGAGGGAAACTACGTCATCGACTGCTCGGCTTCGAATCCCTACCAGGGACTGGAACTCAATGGTGATAACCACCTCGTGGAGTATTCCTTCATCGGTGGACTTCGGGCCACCTACCGGGCGAACCACTGTTCCGGAGGGCGGATCCAGAATTGCCACATCAAGCCCGATTTCTGGCGGAATGCGTGGCTTCCCAGCAGCCCAAAGACGTCAGCGTTGGAAGAATTCAAGTTCAGGGTGAATGAGGCCTACGAGCCCATCTATCTCAACGGCTGCGACGACTATGTCGTGATGAGCATTTTCAACCATGCCTCTCACACGCTGATGACCATGGACGATTCCAGTGGCCAGGCCCTCATGGTCGGTGGTGAGCAGTTGCAGCAGGGCTATGCCTTCAAGAATGGAGCGAAGAGCTTCGACATCATCTCATCCACCTGCAACATCAACCACATCGGAGGCCGCGACGGGACCTACGGGATCCGGACATATCCCAGCTTTGCTGGAGAAGCTCGATTCTATTGCAGCCTGGCGATGGGGACTTCGGACAAAACCTGGGATGTTCAAGGCGGGCACCTTTTTTGTCAGCAGACTTCCATCACCGGCCCAAGTAATCGGGGGGCAAACAGTATCCATTGTGGGGAAGGTGCCAGGATTACAGCGCAGTCTGGCGGAGCGGGTTCGCATCACCTCGGCTTCGAGAACGAGGGACAGGTATCCTTTGAGGACTTTCATTTCGCGAGAGGGTTTCTGCGTTCTGCAGCTGCCGAATTCCAGTCAGGCAACAATCACTTCGAGCAAGTCTATATCCTCGCCGATGCGAACCAGCCGTTTCCGAAGGGATACGGGCTGGAGCTGGACATGAGCAACCTGCGCATGGAGGACGCCTTGATCGTCCCGAACTCGGGCCTGGCCAGGGACTCGCAGGATGGGCGTCGGCTGCCGTCCGCACGCCTGGTGGAGGGCGACAGCTACGAGTTGCAGGTGACTGACCCCGGGTTTCAGAACGGGGCGATCCAGGAAGTCGAGATCACTCTCTATTTCCGGATCGAAGACGACTGCACGATCTCGACCCATTACCAGGGGCAGGACGGCATGAAGCTCGGCGACAGTGTTGACTTTGAACTGAAAGGCAAACCCTTTTGGGAAGAGCATCGATTCCGAGTCAGCGACGCTAACTTTGGATCGAGTGAAGGCGTCGACCTCCGCATCGAGGTGGAAGGCGCATCCCCGCTACTGGGCATGGTCGTGATCGCTGCTATAATAAGCCCGCATGAGTGTTGATCTCCTCCTAAGGCGCTTACTTGTCTGACTAAGCTCAAGCGTAACCCCATCGGGCAAAAGAATACATCAAGTCGTCCCACCAGCGGAAGTCATATCGTGATGCTTATGAATCAATGCCATCTAAACCAGCCAGACTTCGTACGCTTGATATCAAGACTCGTCATTTTCATCTGTCTCACAGTGGCCACCTTTCTGGCGGTCAGCCTCTCAATGGCACTGCCGCCGGAGCTGACGAGAACAACGTTCGCAGACGCTACGATCACACCTTCACCCGCCTGCCTGTGCGCTCATCCTGACGGATCGGTCTTTGTCGGGGTAGACCTGAATGGTTCACTTGGAAAAGGCGCTGGTAAGGGGCGTATCGTAAAGCTCGTTGATACGGACAACGATGGAGTGGCCGACCGGCACACCGTGTTTTCCAATATCGACAACCCGCGCGGTCTCATCGCCGATGGGGATAAACTCTACGTGCTCTACACCGTCATTCCCGCCGATACCGATATCATGACAGGGATGCACCTGGGGGTTCTGGAGGACAAGAACCAC
>DCQY01000039.1:0-30588 GCA_002323995.1 Akkermansiaceae bacterium UBA1506
AATTCCACTGACGATGAACTTTGAATCCAATTCTTTCGAGGAGCTCACCTCTCTGGCCAGTCGAATGCTCGACGGCGATCTGCCTGTCGAAGAGTTAACCCGTCTCAGCGAATTAGTTTACGAAAGTGACGAAGCTCGTGAGGCCTTCGCTCAGTTCTGCGAGTTACATTCCATGCTCGCAGCCGAACCCGCCACTCAGGAGACGCTTTGCCAAGATCAGCAACCAGGCAACGTGGTGTCACTACCCGGCACGAAACAAATTGCCGTGGGACCGGAAAAGCAAAGGTCCTCTCCTTCCCGTTCAAAAGCAGCTTGTCTGGCTGTGGCAGCAATGATCGCAGCAGGCATCTTCGTGATGATCAATCACAAGAGTGATGAAGAAACGCCCTCGACTGAACTGACCCAGACTCCCGAAGCTAAGAAGCCTGAGCTAGTCGAGTTTCAGGACTCTGCTCCAGCCACTCAGATTATCGACGAGGGGCCCGAGGACCAATACGAGCGTGCTGTGATCGCCTCTCTTGGCACCGGCTCTCAGGACCGTCCCCCCACGACTTTCACGTCAGAACCGTCCTTCGCCGATATTGAAATTTCGTTCAATCGCGACATTCGACCGATTCTTTCCGACAATTGTTTCAATTGCCACGGACCAGACGAGCATTCCCGCAAAGCTGATCTTCGACTCGACACTCGCGAGGGTGCGACCGGCGGAGAATACCCCGCCATCGTCGCCGGCGATTCCGACGCGAGCGAACTGATCGCCCGCCTCCTCACCGAAGATGAGGACGATATCATGCCCCCACCTGAGTCTCACAAGAAACTCACACCTGATCAAATCTTACTGCTGACTCGATGGGTCAACGAAGGAGCCGAGTGGGAAGGACATTGGTCTTTCATGCCAAACATGACTGCCGCTGAGTCTCTTAAGAATGACACCATTGACACTTTCGTTGATCGTGAGTTAGCGCGCCTCAAGCTGTCTCGGAATGAAGAGGCAAGCCAACGGACCATAGTTCGCCGAGTTACTCTCGATCTCACCGGTCTCCCCCCTACCCCAGACGAAGTGGACGCTTTTCTAGCAAATACCAGCCCCACTGCCTACGAAGATCTCATCGACGAGTTGCTTTCTCGTTCAACCTTCGGCGAGCACCGCGCCCGCTATTGGCTCGACGCGGCCCGCTATGCCGACACCCATGGGTTACACCTCGATAATTATCGCGAGATATGGCCCTATCGGGACTGGGTCATCAACGCGTTCAACGAGAACATGCCGTTCGACCAATTCACCATCGAGCAGATTGGTGGCGACTTGTTGCCCGACGCGACGGTATCTCAACAGGTCGCAACCGGCTTCAACCGCTGCAATGTCACAACCTCCGAGGGTGGCTCCATCGATGAAGAATACTACGTGCGCTATGCAGTAGACCGGGTTTCCACCACCGCCACTGTTTGGATGGGACTAACAGCCGCTTGCGCTCAATGCCACAACCACAAGTTTGATCCGATTACGATGACGGACTTTTACCAGTTGTATGCTTTCTTCAACAACACGACTCAGAAGGCAATGGACGGCAACATTCGGGACTCCCCCCCGGTGATTCGCCTTTACGACTCGCCTGAACAGGAAAAAGAAGCGGCGCAACTGCAGTCTAAAATCACAAAAGCTACTGAGCTCACCAGAAAACTGCGACAAGAGGATTCCTTCAAAACTCTGAAGGTAGTCGATGTTGCTCCTCACTTTTTTTCTCACGATGGCGAAGGCGCGCCCACTAATCTTGGAAAGGTTGCTGGATTTGGAAAAGATCAGCCCTTCTCGGTATCATTCCGCTATTCGCTTCCCGCACGAGAAGGCCGCGTCACCATTGCGGAGTCGATTGACGCTTCAGAAAATAATCGCGGCTGGCGGATCTACTGGGAAAACGGCGGTTTCATTGCCGAAATAATAGAATCAGATCCTGGCAGGGTTCTTAAGCGCGGATACACCCGGAGGGTGAACCAGGGTTCTTCCGGATATTTCACTCTCACTTATGATGGCTCAGGGACTTCTCGAGGTATCAAACTTTATTTCGCCGGGGCGAAACAACCGAATCGCTTTGAACTCGAATGGTTCGATACGTTGACAGGAGACTTTGCTGCACCGGAGGCTGATCTGATGATTGGAGGTTCGCCTCTCGACAGTGGTGCTTCCGCCAAAATCTCTGAGTTCGCCGTATTTGATAGAGCCATCTCTGATGCGGAGGTGAAAGCACTCTCTGACTATACCGCCGTGAAAGCGATCGAGAGAAAGCAGCCTTTTATTGCTGATGGAGAAAATACAGAAAAGTCGAAGGCCAAGCCTGCAACGACCGGCAAGAAGGTGCCCATGCGCAATAAAGATGAGCAAGTCAGGTTGGATACCTTTCTCGCAACTTTCGCCGAAGGCCCCTACCGCGAGGCCATGATTCGTCTCGCCGATCTTCAGTCCCAACTCAGTCGCATCCAGTCATCAACTCCTACGACGCTGGTGATGGCTGAAAAGCCTGACAGCGAACCAATGGCTAATCTGCTCATCCGTGGCGAGTATGATCAGAAAGGAGAAGAGGTCCAAGCCGCTTTCCCTGAATTCCTTCCCGACTTCGGTGGCGACTTCACCATGAACCGACTCGGCCTTGCTCAGTGGCTCGTTCATCCTGATCATCCCCTCACCGCCCGCGTTACCGTGAACCGAATCTGGCAGGAATTGTTCGGCATTGGACTGGTGAAAACCTCTGAGGATTTCGGCACCCAGGGTGAGTCTCCCAGTCACCCCAAACTGCTGGACTGGCTCGCCGCTTCCTTTATCAAGAGTGGTTGGGACGTGAAGGAACTCTACCGAACGATTTTGCTGTCAGAAACCTACCGTCAGTCTTCACGCATCACTGAGGAAATGGCAAAGAGGGATCCTCAAAACCGTCTCCTCGCTCGCGGCCCGCGTTTCCGACTCGATGCCGAAGTCATCCGTGACCAGGCCCTCTTCGCGAGCGGTTTGATGGATGTGACGATCGGTGGTCCGGGGGTCAAGCCCTACCAGCCATCCGGCATCTGGAAGTCTGTTGGTTATACCAACTCAAACACTCAGACCTTTCACCAGGACTTTGGGCCCTCGGCAGAGCACCGGCGCACGATCTATTCCTTCTGGAAGCGTACCGCACACGCTCCCAACCTCGCGATCTTCGATGCTCCGAATCGGGAAGCCTGCGTCATGAGACGTGAACGGACCAACACGCCGCTGCAAGCGCTCGTTCTCATGAACGACCCTCAATATGTTCGGGCTGCACGCTACCTTGCCCTTCGGGTGATTTCTGAAACTGAAGGTCGGGATGCACGAATTGATCGCCTCGCAAATCTGTTGAGATCCAGACCTCTCACCAAGGCCGAGCGGCTCATCGTGCTCAATTCCCTCGATCAGTTTCAGAACATTTACGAGAGCGATGCCACGGCAGCGAATCAACTCTTAGTTGATGAGGTAAATCCGGATTTCTCCATCGCAATCGCCAAACCGGAAGCTGCCCCTGAACTCGCCGCATGGACCATGATTGCCAACCAAATGCTCAACTTGGATGAAGTCATTACCAAAAACTGAGTCACCAGCCATTAAATCAATTTTATCATGAAGACCTTTGAAGACTACCTAACGCTGGAAACGCGACGACAGTTCTTTCGCAAATCCGCTGCTGGTATTGGTGGAGCGGCCCTTGGTTCACTCCTCGGGCAAGACAAGCTCACCGCAGCAGGAAATGAAGACGCCGCCTTCATCCAGCATCACAACCCGCGAGCCAAACGCGCCATTTACCTGTTCATGTCAGGGGCTCCCTCGCAGATCGATCTTTGGGATCACAAACCGAAGATGAAGGAATGGTATGACAAGGACCTTCCCGACGAGATACGGGATGGCCAGCGTCTCACCACAATGACTTCGAAGCAGGCGCGCTTCCCCATCGCTCCATCGATCTACAACTTTGAGCCCCACGGCCAATGCGGCACTGAAGTCAGCGAACTACTCCCCCACACCGCCAAAATGGTGGATGATATTGCTGTGGTTCGAAGCATGTGGACAGAAGCGATCAACCACGACCCAGCCATTACCTACATTCAAACCGGTAATCAGATTCCGGGCCATCCAAGCCTTGGTGCCTGGCTCAGCTATGGACTGGGAAGCCAAAACGAAAATCTACCTTCTTTTGTCGTCCTGAACTCAACTTGGTCAGGCCGCCCTGACGCACAGGCTCTTTATCAGCGTCTCTGGGGTTCCGGATTTTTACCGTCGAAACATCAGGGTGTGGCCCTTCGCTCTCAGGGAGATCCCGTTCTTTATCTCTCCGATCCCAAGGGCGTCAATCGGGACGTGCGCCGAACGATGTTAGATGGGCTGAATCAAATGAACGAAAAGCACTTCGAGGAAGTTGGCGATCCAGAAACCCACGCTCGCATTGCTCAGTATGAAATGGCATTTCGGATGCAGGCCTCCGTCCCTGACCTGACTGATCTATCGGACGAGCCTGACCACATTCTCGATATGTATGGCCCGGATGTGAAGACTCCGGGCACGTTCGCCTACAACTGCCTTCTCGCCCGACGCATGGCGGAACGTGGCGTGCGATTCTCACAGATCTTTCATCGCGGTTGGGACCAACACGGCAACCTGACCGGCCACCTGCCGCTCCAATGCGGCGATATCGACCAACCCAGCTGGGCACTGGTGCAGGATCTCAAAATGCGTGGAATGCTTGATGATACGCTAGTGGTCTGGGGCGGTGAATTTGGTCGAACCATCTACTGCCAGGGTCGCCTCAGCGAGACAAACTACGGACGGGATCACCACCCTAGATGTTTCAGTGTCTGGATGGCCGGAGCTGGCGTCAGAGGCGGAACTGTCTACGGTGAAACTGACGACTTCTGCTACAATATTGTGGATAAGCCGGTGCATATCCGTGACCTCAACGCCACCTTGCTGCACCTTCTTGGGATCGACCACGAACGTCTCTCAATTAAGCACCAAGGACTTGATGTGAGGCTGACCGGGGTTGAGAAAGCCCACGTTCTACACGACTTACTCAGTTGATTCACGATTTCATTGGATTCGCGAAGACCCTATCACCCGCGCTTCACAGTTGATACTGGGTCTTACCTAGCTCATTGTTGAATCGCATGTTCAAGGTGAGGGTTGATACGGGTGGCACATTCACAGATTGTTGGGGTAAATCTGATGGTGATGCCGCGCCTCGACTGGTCAAGGTGCTGTCCTCCGGCCGCCTCAGGATCGCGGTGAAACAATGGTTCTCTCCCCAAGAACTTCAAATCCAGCTCCCGGAGAACTGGGTTACCAGCGATGGGTTTTTCAACGACTATCAAGTGGAGACCGATAAGGAATCTACCGTCGTGATTTCCTATGATGACAAGACCCATCGGCTTCTCCTCGCCGATTCCGTGAGCAAAACCAAATCGATCGACCTTCACGCCAATGAAGAGGCGCCCGTTCTAGGGGCCAGACTTCTCACTGGAACGTCACTCGAATGCCCCTTTCCCGAGCTGGATTTCCGTCTTGCTACAACTCGCGGCACCAACGCCCTGCTCGAAAGAAAAGGCGGTAAAGTGGCTCTTTTTGTCACTGAAGGTTTCGCCGATTTACTCACAATTCGCGATCAACGTCGGCCGGACCTTTTCGCTCTTCAACACGCCCGCCCCTCTCCCTTGTTTGAACAAGTCATTGAGGTGCCCGGCCGACTCGATGCAGAAGGCCGAGAAATCGCTCCGATCGATTTTAGCCAAGCGTTTGAAGCGGCGCTCGAAAAAGCCCGCCAATCCGGCATCACTCTCGGAGCTGTCGCGCTCTTACACAGCTACCGGAATAAGGCCCATGAAAATGCCGTGGCGAAACGACTGATTGAAGCTGGATTCGAGATTCTTTCCTGTAGCTCTGAGCTCGCCCCGCTTATCAAGATTGTGCCACGGGCTGAAACAGCGGTCGTGAATTCTTATCTCCATCCCGTGATGCAGTCATTCCTCGACCACATTCGGTATCGAATTGGAGATGATCGCAAACTGCTCACAATGACTTCAGCCGGTGGTTTGGAGCCCATTGGCAGCTACTGCCCGAAAGATTCCCTTCTATCGGGTCCTGCCGGCGGTGTCTCAGGGGCCGCCGCTATTGCTGGGGAGCTCGAATGCGAGCGAATTCTCACTTTCGATATGGGTGGAACCAGCACCGATGTGGCTCGCTATGAACGCGGCTTTCAATATCGCTTTGAACAAAACGTCGGTGACGCACGCCTTCTCTCTCCCGCTCTAAAAATCGAAACCGTCGCTGCCGGAGGCGGTTCAATTTGTGCCTGGGAACAGGGCCGGCTCAAAGTCGGCCCGGAGTCTGCTGGAGCTGATCCTGGTCCTGCCTGCTACGGACGAGGAGGCCCTCTCACCGTGACCGATGTCAACCTGCTGCTTGGTCGAATTGATCCTGATAATTTCGGGATTCCTCTCAGCGAGGAAAACCTCTCGGCCTCAAAGAAAGCGGCCATGGCTCTCCAACACGAAGCAGGCCTGCCAGAGGCTAATCTGTCAGAAGAGTTTCTCCGTGGTCTTCTTGATATCGCCGTCGAACAGATGGCAGATGCGATCCGAACCATTTCTATCCGTGATGGTGCCGATCCCTCGGATTACGCCTTACTTGCCTTCGGCGGAGCCGGTCCGCTCCACGCCTGTGATATTGCCGAACGGCTCAACGTTCGCCGCATTCTCATCCCCGCTGAAGCCGGTTTACTAAGCGCCTATGGGCTCGATCAAGCGAGTATTGAGCGATTCGCGGAGCAACAAGTCAACCTTACCGTCACGTCAGAAAAACTTCCCGATATCTTCAATTCAACTGACGATGAAGCACTTTCAGCACTCGAACGGGCCGGCTTTTCCGGAGAGGTCAATCGCCGAATCGTAGAACTGCGTCTTGCAGGTCAGGATGCTACCTTAACCGTGGAGGTTTCAGCACCCGAGGCACTAGAGTCTGAATTTGGCCGGGTATATCAAAATACCTTTGGCTACGATGCGCCCTCCGATCGGCCTATTGAAGTGGTCAGCTATCGCGCAATTGCCGGAACAGGTCGAAGCAACAGCCGCAAAATCGAGCCTACACACCTGAGGCGGAAATCCAGTCCATCAGCGCCTTTAGGTCACGGAACCTTCGTTGATCGGTCCGGGCTCCAAACAGGCAGCACTGTTCACGGCCCATCCGTAATTCAAGACCCCTTCAGCACTCTCTTCCTGAAGTCGGGATGGACGGCTCAAGTGGCCTTTAATGGATCGCTTGACTTGCACTACAGATCCACCGACCCGAAGAAACAGTCACAGCGACCAGCGGAGATCGTTCATGAACTCTTCAGGCACCGCTTTGACAATCTAGTTGAGGAAATGGGAACCATCCTTCAGCGAGCTGCCGTTTCGACGAACGTAAAAGAACGGGCTGATTTTTCCTGCGCCCTGCTCGACTCCGAAGGACAACTCATCTCCAGCGCTCCACATATCCCGGTACATTTGGGTGCCCTCGGCATGTGCGTGCGTAAGGTGCGCGAAGTCATCAAGATGCGCCCGGGCGATACTATCGTCACGAATCACCCTGCCATTGGCGGTTCTCACCTGCCCGACGTTACGTTAGTCACACCGGTCTTTGCAGGCCAGAACGAGGCGCTCATCGGCTACGTCGCCAACCGTGCCCACCACGCTGAAATCGGCGGAATCGCTCCCGGTTCGATGCCCCCTTCCGCTACCTGTCTGGCTGAGGAAGGAGTGCTCATCTCTCCCACACACCTTATTGACGAAGGATCCTCCTGTTTTGATAAAGTCTCTGAAATCCTGACCAAGGCTCCCTACCCCACTCGCCATCTCAAAGATAACCTGGCCGATCTCAACGCACAGTTGGCTTCGAATCGGCGAGGTGAAACGCTTCTTCAACAGATTGCCGACGGCTGCGGGATTGACCTTCTCAAATCCGAGATGCTCCACCTCAAGCAACAAAGCTTCGACGCGCTAGGAGAACATCTTTCCAAAACCGGGTTCGAGAAATGCTCTGCCATCGAAACACTCGATGATGGCACTCCAATCGAGGTGAGAATTTTGAACGACAAAGGTAAGTTGACCGTGGACCTATCTGGAACCGGTGCGACGCTCCCGGGTAATCTGAATGCCACCCCAGCAATTGTTCAAAGCGCCGTTCTTTATGCCCTTCGCCTCTGGATGCAGAGTAAGGTTCCACTCAACGAAGGTATGCTTCGCTCCGCTGAGATCATCCTGCCCGAGTGCTTTTTAAACCCTACATTCTTTGACGACCCTATCAAAAGCCCCGCGGTTGTCGGGGGTAATGTCGAGTCCAGTCAACGCCTCGTCGACACACTTATCAAAGCATTAGAGATCCAAGCCTGCTCGCAAGGAACAATGAACAACTTTCTCTTCGGCGATGAAAATTTTGGCTACTACGAAACCATCTGCGGCGGTTCAGGTGCCGGGGAAGGCTACAATGGCACCGCGGGCATTCACACTCACATGACCAATACCGCGATCACTGATCCGGAGATTCTCGAACAGCGCTATCCGGTTCGACTCCACCGCTTCTCCATCAGAAATGGATCCGGCGGCGACGGGAAATGGAGCGGCGGTGACGGCATTATCCGAGAGGTCGAGTTTCTCAAACCTCTTCAGGTATCACTGATCGCTCAACACCGCCAAATCACTCCGTTTGGCGGCAGCGGAGGATCTCATGGGAGGTGTGGGCAACAGTTCCTAAATGACAAGCCGATCGATGGCACCGCAGCATTTGCTGTCGCTCCAGGCGATCGACTCCGAATCGAAACTCCCGGGGGAGGAGGTTGGGGTAGCTTAAAAGGTTAAAACGACAGAACCCTAGTCTGTTTAAAACTCCCAGCCTTCACGATAGCGGGGGCGACCCCACAACTTCATTGCCTCCGGGTGATCGACAAGATCGCCAGTTTCGGGATCGACGTCGACGGATCCGTTCGTCCGAAACGCCATGTTCCCGTAGTGACAGAGAAGGGCACTACGTTGACCACTTTTGATTGGCTGGTTGAGCACTTCCCCGTCACGAATCGCACTGGCAAAGTTGGTGAAGTGAGGCACATCAGAGGGTGGGTCCACATTCTTTTCGAGTTCCTTACCGTCAAGGTCATAGACCGTGTAGGCTGCCGTGCTAAAATCGACTTTTCCCCCTTCCCCATAGACCGTCACAAATCTACCGTCTTCGGGCTTGCGACGGTGACATGAACTTCCATCAAAGCTCAGACCGACATCACCAAAATCATAAACGGCGTAGGTGGTATCAGGAGTTTCCTGATCATCATCGTGGTGGTATCGCCCACCGCTGCAAGTCACTCGCTTGGGTAAATCTACTCCAAGGGCCCATCGGGCAAGATCCATCGAGTGAACTCCATTATTGGCCAGTTCACCACCACCATACATCCAGTGCCAATGCCAGTTGTAATGAACGAGATTATCTTTATAAGCCTGCTCCGGAACCGGCCCCTGCCACATTATCCAGTCCAACTCCGGGGGCGGATCGGTAATCTTACCTTTCCCGATCGAGGGGCGCTGATTGTAATACCAGCATCGAGCATACAACGGCTTGCCGATGACCCCTTCACGAATCTTCTGGATTCCTTCGATCATCCCTGAATAAGAGCGCCGCTGCGTTCCCATCTGCACCTGCATCCCGGTTTCTTCAGCCACTTCAACGATCCGCTTCGCTTCATAGGCGTCGTGGCTTCCCGGCTTCTCAACGAATACATGCTTCCCTGCGCGGCATGCCATCACCGCAGCAGGCGTATGCCAAAAACTCGGCGCAGCAATTGATAAGGCATCAATGTTAGGATCATCAAGAATGCGTCGAAAGTCACTCACCTTTTTTGGCTCCACCTCCTGCTTTCCCGACATCGTATTATCGCCTGAAGCGAGGCGATCACGATCAACGTCGCAAAGATAAGCTATTTCGCAGTTCGGAACATCGAGAAAGGCCTTGATATGTCCCTTTCCCCGGCTCAGCCCCATCACGCCAACCCTCAGTCGAGAGTTAGCTCCTTTGGCCTGACCCAGGAGCAGATTAGGCCCCGATATGGTGACTCCAGCGAGGGCGGTTGACTTGATAAAACTTCGGCGGGTCTGATCGTTGGACGACATCCTATAATCGTAAAAGTTGCGATCATTAGAACAAATCAAATCAAGCCGCAACCGCGCCACGCCCGACTTGGCGGGATGTATACCAGCATGAAATCAATCTTTGGCGATTGCTCTACAATCCCTTTTCCTGAATGACGCGCTGCAATTCTCGTTGAAAGATCATCAACTGAGGCTCGCTCGGCTTAAAATCGGAATTATCGGAATCCATTCCAAGGCGTCCCATTTGATCGAGCCACCAAGCAGCCGATTCGCCTCCATCAAAAGTTACGCGACCACTGACAATTGCTCCGGGACGCTGCACCGTATCGATTGTCACGGTGGCGTGAGCATCATTCTCCAAACCTGGTTCCTCAGCTTGTTCAGCACCCGGGTGATCCTCTGAATCAAGCGCTGCCTCGGGCATCTGCTCCGACTCTGGCTCTGGCTCTGGCTCTGGCTCTGGCTCTGGCTCTGGCTCTACGTGTATTTCGATCCCAAGATCATCCAATAGGAACCTCGTTTCAAGATAGGTAGCGCCCACATTCAATTCGGTGCCAAGCAATTTCTGGATCTCAGAGAGTTCCGTGCCTGCATCGGCCCACGCTTGAATCTTGGTGATCTGTTCTTCAGAGAGAGATTTGGCAATACTCATTTCCCAACCCTGTCACTGTCTGCGTAAAGTTCCAGCGCATTTCACGTCTTCGGGGCGTATTATCGACATTGTTTACATGGACTGGGATAATCAATACCGAATCAGACAGACTCCTTGGGATAAAGGAGCTCCCGCTCCGCCATTGCTCGAGTGGATCAAAGCATATCCAGAAGCCATCAATGGCTCGATTCTTGTTCCGGGATCAGGCGCCGGCCACGACGTCAGAGCCCTCGCCAGTCTAACTCAAAGCGGAGCTGTTGTCGGGCTAGACATCTCAGGTCTGGCAACCCGCCTTGCCGAGAGTTTCCCTCGCGCTCACAATGAGAGTTATCTGACCGGTGATCTCTTCGATCTTCCCGCCAGTCAAAAATGCGCCTACGACTGGGTCTGGGAGCATACCTGCTTTTGTGCCATTGATCCGTTTAGGCGAGACGCCTACGTCAAAGCGGTTCATGAAGCCCTCAAACCAGGCGGACAACTGCTCGCGGTCTTTTTTCTAAATCCCTACGATGACGAACATTTGCCTAACGGGGGCCCTCCCCACGGGACCAGCCTTGAAGAACTGGCCCTTCGTTTTGAAGGTTCTGGTAAATTTCGCATCGAGGACTCTTATATCCCCCGACAGGCTTACGAGGGCCGCGAGGGTCTGGAGCAGGTCATGCGTATGACCAAACTTGTCTAACTCGATCACATCCCGATAAATCGTGTCCCGGGACCCGTCTGCTCTTGCTCGATAAAAGCACCCTCCTCATAGGTGACGGTGCAGTCTTCAGCGGGATGAGTAAAACCGCGAAAGTGCCCCCCAGTTTCAATCTTATAGGTATTTTTACCCCCCGAATGAGCGACGAGCGAGCCACCCTTCTTAACGACAAAATGGCAACTATTTCCACCCGCACCAATGATCTGAGCACCCTCAGTAACAACATAGGTTAATCCGATTTCATCTGGGTAAAACTGTGTTCCCTCGACGACAATAGTGCCAGCATCAGCCACAGTATCCATGGTTTCGCACTGTGTCAGTAGGACCGGAGCGAACAGCACGACGAGAAATCTCAGGTAAACTCTCATAAATAAAAAGGTGATTGTGGAGATTTATGGGATTGAAGGCCAAGCATGTAGCGGTTACCGGTGCCACATCAAGCACCAATTTTCTCTATGAAAGCACTGACCCTTACGGCTTACAATGAGTTTGAATTCGGCGATGCTCCAAAACCGGAAATTGCCGATAACGAGGTTCTCATTGCGGTGAAGGCTTGTGGCATCTGCGGTTCGGATATTCACGGGATGGACGGAAGTTCGGGCCGACGTCAGCCCCCAATTATTATGGGCCACGAGGCCTCTGGCGAAATTGCCTCGATTGGAAGCAATGTCACACAGTGTAAAGTAGGCGACCGGGTCACCTTTGACTCCACTGTCTACTGCGGTGACTGCCCGGAGTGCAATTCCGGACAAATCAATCTCTGCCCCACCCGTAACGTCCTCGGGGTTTCCTGCGACGACTATCGCCGCCATGGGGCGTTAGCAGAATACGTCAAAGTCCCGGAACATATTGTGTGCTCAATTCCCGACGATGTATCATACGAGCATGCTGCTTTTGCTGAGCCAGTATCCATTGCTCTCCACGGGGTGAACCGCCTTCCACTTAAGGAGGGAGACTCTGCCGTCGTTATCGGCGCCGGCTTGATAGGATTGCTCGTTGTTCAAGCACTCAAGGCGAAGGGTGCGGGCGTCGTTATTGCCGTCGATCTCGACGAAAAGCGCCTTGCCCTCGCCAAGGACCTGGGCGCGGACCACTCTCTCTTTTCTTCGGAAGATGTTCCTGAGAAAGTTCGAGAGTTGGTGGGAAATGAAGATGGCGCCGACGTGTCAGTCGAGGTGGTAGGCTTCGACCCTACTATCAATCTAGCCATCAAATCGGTTCGCAAAGGAGGAAGCGTTAGCTGCGTCGGCAACCTGAAAGCAGATGTCTCTTTTCCACTGCAAGCCGTCGTTACCCGGGAACTGAGCATCTTTGGCAGTTGCGCGTCGGCCGGCGAATATGGCGAAGCAGTCGAAGCAGTTGCTTCGGGAGCCATTAAGGTCGAACCCTTGATCTCCGGCGTTGCCGATCTCTCAGAGGGTGGTGATTGGTTCCATCGCCTTTATAAAAACGAAGAAGGTCTCATGAAGGTCATCCTGAAGCCTTGAGGTCATTATGAAGTTTCTGACCTCTGCTCTTTCGCTGGCTTTTGGGATCTCAACGCTTCAAGCCGAACCAGCACCGAAAGAAGACTGGACTTATCTCGATAACGGAAAAATCCGTATTGGTGTGAATCGATCGGCGGGCGCTACCCTCGGATGGTTGTCGCTAAGTCAGGTAGATTTCAATTATTTCAACCGCTTCGATCTCGGGCGCTACGTTCAGCAGTCCTGGTATGGTGATAGGGATGGCAGTAACTGGAACGGCAAGCCGTGGCGATGGAATCCAGTTCAAGGGGGCAACTGGCAACACAAGCCCGCTAAAGTTCTCAAATTTGAAGCCACCAAAAACCGCCTCAACTCCACCTCGATCCCGCTCCACTGGGCCAACGGTAAAAGTCTCGAAGAGGTGACGTTCCGCCAGACCATTGAACTCTACGATCAAGTCGTTGCCGTCGAATTTGAAATGATTTATCGTGGCGAACACTCCCATGCGCCGCGCCACCAAGAATTACCGGCAGTCTTTGTGGACCAATCTCTGAAGCATCTTCATTGCGTCAAAAAGGGAGCAAGCGATCTTATTTCCTTCATTCCCGGATGGCCGAATGAATACGTCAAAGTTGACCGTGATTGGTTTGCCTTCCTCAACGATGCGGGGCATGGCATCGGAATCTGGGCACCCGGAACCGAAGCATTAACCTGCTACCGCGCCCAGGGCGGGCCCGCACCATATCACAAAGGTGCTTGCTCTTACCTTGCGCCGATCAAGACCATGGCGATTCAACCCGGTTTCACCTTTCGCTATCAGGTCTTCTTCACCATTGGTTCCATTTCAGAAATCAAACATCGTTTTCATAAGATCGCCGCCCCTCTCGCTGACGGTCCATTTCGCCCATGATCGAACCAACCTTCTTTGAACGCGATGCGCTCGCCTGCGCACGTGATTTGATTGGCTGCGAATTTGTCCATGGAACGACCGGAGGAGTTATCATCGAGACCGAAGCTTATCATGAATATGGGGATGAGGCTTGTCATCTCTTTACTCGGCCATCGGCTCGCGAATTCGCCGCAAAGCATCCTGCGGGAACCGCTTATGTCTACCTGAACTACGGCATGCACTGGCTCACTAACGTACTCTGCATCGATGCAAATAGCGGGGAAAAAGGATTCGTACTCCTTCGAGCTCTCCACCCTTCCCGCGGTATCAGTTTGATGAAAGAGAGAAGGAGCAAAGAAAAAAAGCGGGACCTTTGTTCGGGTCCGGGGAAACTCACTTCCGCCCTCGGTATAGGCCCTGAACAGCATGGGCAGAGCACCAACGCGGCAATGACATTCAAATTCAGGAAAGGCAATTCGGCATTCGAGATCGTGGAAGACCGCAGAGTTGGTATCTCCAAAGCGGTCAACCTACCGTGGCGCTTTCTGGCTAAGGATCATCCCGGAGTGTCCGTCGCCTGCGGGAGAGCCTGACGGCAACTATCGGAAAGAGATCGACCGAATCCCGCAATTTACCTCACCCACCAACGCTATCTTTTCCGCTGGCGAAAGCGGCAAAAAAGCGGCATAGCAATGTCATGTCGAATTCCAGCTATTTTGTTGTCTCCCGTGAACAGCACGAGGATCTTGTGCGCGCCGCCTACATGCACCGAGGTTATCGCGAAGACGAAAGCGCTTCAGCTGCACGCATGTGCTTTGAAGCGTCTTGGCATGGCATTCGCACCCACAATGCACTCAAGGCCCTCCACCTCGATGAACTATTCGGCAGCGGCGCGGGGGGATGTGTGCCTGAGGCGAAAATTGAAGTGAAGGAATCCCGCTTTCCTTCGGTCCAAGTATGGAACGCGAACCGAAAGTTGGGTCAGGCCGTGGCCTGCGAAGCGATGGAAACCTGTATTCGCCTCGCTGATGAATATGGCTGTGGGACCGTTGCTGTTGATAACGCCTTTCATTACCTGTGGGGTGGAGGCTATGTCATCGATGCCGCACGCCGCGGCTACATCGCCTACACTAACTGCACATCGGCACTCGCTGAGGTCGTTCCATTCGGAGGTAAATTTCCTACTTTGGGAACTAACCCACACAGCTGGGGATTCCCGACTATGGACGCTGTAGGTTATCCTGTCGTGATCGACTGGGCCACTTCAGAAATTGCGATGGGTAAAGTCGAGCAATACAAGCGAGAGAACAAAAAACTCGAGGCATCCTTCGGCGTCGACGAGAACGGACAAACCACCGACGATCCATTCGCGGTGAAAGCGCTCCTTCCTTTCGGTCGACATAAAGGATACGGTCTCGGCCTCTTAAACGAACTCTTCGGAGCCGCAATCGGAGGTTCCTTACCCACACTGCGCGGCCGGACTAACCTCGCGGAAGGCACCGGTGAGAAAACCACGACAACGTTCTTCTTTCAGGTGATCCATCCGGATGCCATCAGCATGGACGATTTTTCTAATGGTCGTGACCAGAACGAGAATATTACTGCTGTCCTCAAAGACGTTCTCGGCCATGGCAATGAAAAGTGTATGCTTCCAGGCACGATCGAAGCTCAAAACGCCAGACTCAGCGAAGAAGCAGACGGCCTCCTTTTCACCGAAGCAGAGGTCAAGGGCTTTGCCGAGTTGGCTGAGGAATGCGGTGTGGATTCTTCTCCGTGGAATCCAGAAGCGCTGCGGACATTTAGCTCATAGGCTTTACTCTTCTGGGACGTTAGTTCATCCTCTACAGTTGGTCATTTTGGTGACTCTCGAACCATTATGCTGACGGCCGACCAACTCATCGACCTAGAGGACCTCATCGTTGCTGAACTCGAACGCATTCGCCAAGAATCGAGTTCGAGCGAGGAAGAGCGTGAGGCCATCGCCCCCGACGTGGCGATCGGCCGCCTTTCCCGCCTCGACGCCATGCAAATGCAGGAAGTGGCGAAAGAAGCTGAGCGGCGACGGAAAGAACGAGTCTCACAGTTGGAGCTTGCACTAGAACAACTTGATTCCGGTACCTACGGTCGCTGCGAACGCTGTGGAGAAGACATCGACTACGAACGGCTTGAGGTCAGTCCGGAAGCCACTCGCTGCAGCCTGTGTGCCAGCTGATTGGAAGGTCCGAAATCGTTCAAATTTTGCTTCGCAAAAATATCGCCCTATGAAGCGACAGAGCCAAACGGATAAGCCCAATGACAAGGGCAGAATGGAGAACGGCTTTCACCACACCTGGTAGGCTCATTCTCACAACACTCAACTTCACCGATGCTGAAGACTGGTAAGTCTGATCATTCTCGCTATCTTACGACCATGCCTTTCCGAATTTATCGCACTGCAACTTCAGTCCTGATCGAAAGCCACGAAAGACCCGACATCTTCCGGGAAGCGCCCGAAGAATTCTGCTTCAATGACCTCTTCACTTCCGAGGAGCCGGCAGACTACGTGGCTGCCGCTTATGAGTATGAGTGGGTCGGTAAAACCCATGCCCGACCCTCCAGCAACCTGATGGCTCCAATCCGTGATCAGGAGATCTGGGCTGCGGGAGTGACCTATTTTCGCAGCCGGACCGCCCGCATGGAAGAGGCAGAGACGGCCGGGGGCGACGTCTTCTACGACAGGGTCTACGAAGCCGATCGACCCGAACTCTTCTTCAAAGCTACGGCTCCCCGAGCGCGAGGTCACGGAGACACAGTCGCGATTCGGTCTGATTCGTCCTGGGACGTTCCGGAACCTGAACTGACCCTCGCCATAAATAGTAACGGCAAGATTTTCGGCCACACCATAGGCAACGACATGAGTTCGCGTTCTATCGAGGGAGAAAATCCGCTCTATCTCCCACAGGCTAAGGTTTACACGGGTTCTTGTTCGATCGGCCCCTGCCTCGTCATCAGCGATCTTCCGGCGCCCGAAACAAAAATTTCGATCGAGATTACCCGTGGAGGCGACTCTATCTTCTCGGGTGAGACGAGGCTTTCTCAGCTCAAGCGAAGTTTTGACGAACTATCAGGGTTCCTTTTCCGTTCGAATGATTTCGCCCACGGGGCCTACCTAATGACCGGCACAGGCATTGTTCCTCAGTCTGATTTTTCATTGAAGGTCAATGATGTGATATCGATCACAATCGAGGGAATCGGCATACTAAGGAATGAGGTAGAAATAGTCTAACATCGAGCGAACCTATTGCCGATCTTTACCGTCTAACTCGTAAAAAACCGGATTCGTGACAGCAGAATCTCCATCTCCGAAACTCGCGGTCCTAGTGCCTCCCCTGATTACTTTTGTATCTGTTTGCGGCCTTCTACTCCTTGCCAGTATCTATGACCAACTGCCAGTCAAGGCCCCTGAATGCCGCCTCAACTCGACTTTCGGAGTTCCCTGTCCCACCTGCGGCGGAACTCGAGCCCTACAGGCGCTCACTGAAGGCCGTTGGGGACAGGCCTTTCAGTTTAATCCATTAGTCGTGGTTGGCATATTTACTTCGGTGATCTGGCTCGCTCTAGGGATTCGCAGTTACTACCGAGGGGATAAACCAGCCCAGATCGCAGAACAGAATCAAAGGCTCAAACGGGCCGGAGGTGTTTTGCTCGTTCTCCTCATCATCAATTGGTTCTACCTCATTATTTTTCTGGAGTAAAAATAGAACTTACCGAACAGAGCGCCGAACATAGCGCAGCCAGAGATGAAACTGGCTAACCTAATTCAGCCACCAAAGAAATTAGGACCTCTACGATTCCTTCGATTTAACTCACGAAGGCCAACACTCTCAAGTTTGAGTAAATAGGAATCATATTTCTACCCTGTATTCCCTTCCTAATTATAATCCACCAAGCGAGCCATCCCGCATTATCTCACCACCCACGGAGCAGTGGTCCGTCTATGGGCCTATGAGACGACTCCAATTCAGCAAAGGTCCAGTCTAAACCGATCCACCTAAAAATAGCCTGCTTCTCTTGTTTCCGAGGCATTTAACGGCTAAACTCGCCTCTTCTTTCTTTCTTCCACACATCACCATGCCGAAAGTGTATCTCAAGACCTACGGGTGTCAGATGAACGAACGTGATTCCGAACAAGTCGCGCAGATGTTCGTTGAGAGAGGATTCACGGTTACGCCAGAACCAGACGATGCCGATGTCATGTTGATGAATACCTGCTCAGTTCGGGATCAGGCAGAGCAAAAGGCCATTGGACGAATGAATCACCTTGGGAAGTATCGAAAAAAGAATCCCAATATCGTCTACGGCTTCATGGGCTGCATGGCCCAAAGCCGCGGTCAGGAACTCCTCAAGCAATCTCCCCACGTCGATCTGGTAGCCGGAACTCAGAAGTATCACCGTGTCGTCGATCACGTTGTCGACTTGATGAAAGCTAAGGAGGAAGCTCAGATGGACAACTTACGGCGTCCTATTATTGACACCGAGGAAGAAGAGGATTCCCAAAACACTATCCGGGACCACGTTGACAAGAAGCATGGCGTCAGCGAATTCGTCAGCATCATGCAGGGGTGTAACATGAAGTGCACTTTCTGCATTGTGCCTTACACCCGCGGTGGTGAGCGCGCCCGTCCGATCGCGGACATTGTTGAGGAATGCAAACGCCTCACCGAACACGGCGTTCGCGAGGTCACTCTGCTCGGACAAATCGTGAATCTTTACGGACGCCATGAATTTCCCAAGGTCGACGGTAAGAGTCCCTTCGTTCAATTACTTGAAGCGGTTCACGAGATCGATGACATTAAACGGATCCGTTTTACGTCTCCCCACCCAATCGGCTACAAAGAAGACGTCATCGACGCCTTCACCTACCTTCCCAAGTTGGTCGACCACGTGCATTTCCCCATGCAGTCAGGATCTGATCGCATCCTCAAGAGGATGCATCGCCCCTACAAAGCGCAACGCTTCATCGATATCTGTGACCGTATGAAGCAAGCACGCCCAAATATTGCCATTTCGACGGATATCATCGTGGGATTTCCCGGCGAAACAGAAGAGGACTACCTGGAAACGAAAAAAGCCGTCGAGCATGTTCAATTCGATCAGGCTTACATCTTTCGATACTCCAAACGCAAGGACACTCCCGCTGCCGAAATGGATGAACAATTACCTGAGCGAGTGAAAGAGGAACGAAATCAGGATTTGCTTAAATTGGTCAATGAAATCGTAGAGCGAAAAAACGGCGAACATGTGGGCACAACCCAGCAAATTCTCTGCGAGGGACCAAGCCGATACAACAAGGAGCGCCTTTCCGGCCGCACTGAAACCAACCGGATTGTGATTTTCGACGGTGATGCCCGCCGGCTGGCAGGCGAACTGCTCGATGTGGATATCACTGAGAGCACCGGCCATACCCTCTACGGTGATCTGGTGTTGAAATAATCAGATTTACCCCGAGTCTGTCCGACTCCAATCCATGCAGGCAATCTACGATTTTCTTTACAGCCCCGGCCTTCCGCTAAAGCCCGTGGGACTAGTAGTCGGGCTCTGGTTGTTAGCTTCGCACCTGTTCGCCTTGGTAAAGCCCGAGGTTATCAAACCGCACCTGAAAAGTTTTCCAAGAAATGAAAAAATTGGCATCCCACTTGTCATTTTTTGCTTTGCCTGGGGATTTGTTATCTGGTCATGCATGGACCTAGGAGAATTCTATAAGATTGAACGTGTCGTTCAGGTCGTCATTGCGGGGGTCTGCATCGGAGTCATCGTCCAAGTGAGAGAGTTTCTCGCGGTGCGCGCACTCGGATTTTTTCTCATTCTCGTCGCAGCACCTCTTCTTGATGCTGCTTTTCTTGAGGAACCGAAGACTCGCCTCCTCCTGGTTGCCCTAGCCTACGCCGGAGCCCTAAAGGGGATGTTTTGGATCGGGATGCCCTACCTCTTACGTGACCAAATAAATTGGCTACTTGAAAAAGACGCCCGCCTCAAAGTCGGCGCTCTCGCTGGAGCGGTCTACGGCCTAATCCTCCTTATTTGTGCTCTCCTTTTCTGGTAAACTAGCAAACTAAGTCACTCTGGAGTGCAATTCTGCGCAACCACTTTGCGCAGTGCAGCACTTGATATTGTTTGCAGGTTAGCGACAATTTCTCCATGTCTTCGCCTTTTATCCACGATGACTTCATGCTGCAGTCTCTTGCCGCGAAGGAACTTTACCACCATTTCGCCAAGGACGAGCCTATCCTCGATTTCCACAACCACCTACCACCGGATCAGATCGCAGACGATCGTCGCTTCGAAAACCTCTTCGATATCTGGCTGGCCGGAGACCACTACAAGTGGCGTGCCATGCGAGCTAATGGTATTTCAGAGGAGCGCATCACCGGTGACGTCCCCCCACGCGATAAATTCGATGCGTGGGCGGAGACCGTGCCCCATACCCTTCGCAATGCGCTCTATCACTGGACTCATCTCGAACTCAGTCGCTACTTCGATTTCAACGGGCTTTTTTCGTCTACCACCGCAGACGAGGTTTGGGAAAAAGGGAACGAGCGACTATCGCAACCAGGCTATTCGTGTCGCGGTCTTCTTGAAATGAGTCAAGTTCGAGCCCTTTGCACTACGGACGATCCCATCCATTCCCTCGAACATCATGAGGCTATCGCCAAAGATCCAACCATCGATACGCGGGTTTATCCCACCTTTCGTCCCGATGCCGCTCTCTGGGTCGACAATGCCGTTCATTTCAACACCTACGCCGACAGACTCAGCGACGTCAGCGGCATAGACTGCTCCTCTCTCGCCGGCTTCTGCGATGCCATTCGAGCCCGCCACGACTTTTTCCATGAAAAAGGAGGAAGACTCTCTGATCACGGGCTGCATCACTTGTTTGAAGGTGACTGTTCTCAAGGGCAAGCCGAATCTATTTTTAACAAGGTCCGCACGGGAAAGAATGCTGACGAAGCTGAAACTGAGGCCTTCGGCGTTTACCTAATGCTTTTCTTCGGTGAGCTAGACGCTTCACGTGGCTGGACGAAGCAGCTTCACATCGGTTGCGAACGCAACAACAATGAGCGTCTTTTCAAAACCCTCGGCCGCGACATTGGATGCGACTCCATGGCTGATGTGAACCACGTCGCAGCTGTGGGAAATTACCTTAGCACCCTCGATCAGCGGAATCATTTACCGAAGATCATGCTATACAATCTCAATCCCAAAGATAATTACTCCCTCGCCGGCATGATTGGAAATTTTCAGCAGGCAAAGCCCGGAGAGCCTCCTTGCCGCCTCCAGCTTGGAACGGCTTGGTGGTTCCTAGATACCAAGGAAGGAATGGAGTGGCAAATCAACGCATTTTCCAACAATAGCCTACTCTCTCGCTTCAATGGAATGCTGACCGACTCACGAAGTTTTCTCTCCTTCACGAGGCACGAGTATTTTCGAAGGATCCTCTGCAACGTGATCGGCAGTGATGTTGAAAATGGCGAAATTCCTCGCGACATGGAACTGGTCGGAGATATGGTTCGTAGGATCTGCTTTCAAAACCCGGCAGATTTCTTCGGACTGGAATTACCTTGAGCAACTCACAACAACAGCACGCTGACACTATTATTGTTGGCGGTGGCGTTGCAGCCCTTTGGACAGCCAACGTGCTGAAGAAGGCCGGGCAGTCAGTCTGTGTTCTGACAAACGGGCCTTTAGGAGATGGACAATCGCTAGCTGCCCAAGGCGTTATCCACGGGGGGCTCAAGTATGCTGTCGGCGGTAAACTGAACGAGGCATCACAAGCACTAGCTCATATGCCAACGCGCTGGCTCGATGCTCTGGATGGCAAGGGCCCTGTAGATCTGAGTAAAGCAGAACTCCTCTCCGACCATCAAATTCTCTGGAGTCTACCCAGCGTTTTCAGCCAAATCGTCAGCTTTTTCGGCAGCAAGGCCGTTCGAGGGCGTTGCTCAATCATTAAGCGTGAAGAATATCCGAGTGTATTCGACTCCCCCGAATACAAGGGCCAGTTATTTCGCATCGAGGAACCCGTTGTGGACCCTGTTTCAATCCTAAGTGAACTAGCAGCGGGCGTCGCTGAAGAAACCTGGGAAGTCGAGTGGGGAAAGAATTCGCGGCTAGAATTCAATGATAACCAAATTTCAGGAATTATCCTGACAGATCCCGGCCACTCAATGACGAGATTGACGGCAAACCATTTTGTTCTCGCTGCCGGCTCAGGAAACGGCCCCATCATGGAGGCCCTCGGATGGAGTAAACCGCAGATGCAGATTCGGCCTCTTCATCAACTCATCATCCGTGATAAAAATCTTCCAGACTTTTATTCCGTATGTGTCGGAAACGGCTCGAAGCCCCCACTCGTATCGACGACGCATACGGATCGAGCCGGTCGAAAGGTCTGGTATATCGGAGGTGAAATTGCGGAACAGCGAGGAGTTTCCCGTAGCGAGGATGAGCAGATTGAGGCTGGTAAGTCACTTTTTAAAGAATTGATGCCCTGGCAGGACCTCAGCGCTGCTGAATGGTTCACCTGCCGCAGTCAGCGGGCCGAACCTTTGACTGGTACTGGCGATAGACCGCCGGGTGCTTTCTGCGAAAGGAAAGGGAACACTTTTATCGTTTGGCCTACCAAATTCGCCCTCGCTCCAAATCTTGCCGATCAGATTCTGAGCCAAACTTCCGCTGAGAGCGACCTTGATCCAATTGATCTTTCTCTCCCCCGCCCCAAACTCGGAATACCTCCGTGGGACATCCAATGAAAAAACGCCTCATTCACACCACCGATATCATGGTCAGCAGTCTTGGCCTCGGAACGGTAAAGTTTGGCCGTAACCAGCAGGTCAAGTATCCCACACCCTTTGAACTCCCGTCCGATAAGGAGATCTCTTCGTTACTCGATCTTGCACAGGAACTGGGCATCAATCTTCTCGATACGGCACCTGCTTACGGGATTTCCGAAGAACGGCTGGGAAGGCTTCTTGGCTCCCGACGTGATCAATGGGTCATCATGTCAAAAGCCGGAGAAGAATTCCGCGACGGCAGGTCATTTTTCGATTTTTCACCAGAAGGGGTCGTAAAAAGCGTCGAACGAACCCTCTTGCGACTAAAGACAGACAGGGTTGAGTCGTTGCTACTTCACTCAGACGGCAACGACCTGCAAATTTTGAATGAATCCGGAGCGGTAGAAGCTCTTTTTGCCCTGAAAGATGAGGGGAAAATTCTCTCGACCGGTATATCGACAAAAACCGTGCAGGGTGGCTTACGAGCGATAGAACTCGGTCTTGACTCAGTCATGGTCACCTACAATCCGTGGCACACAGAAGAGGAGTCGATCCTTGAAGCTGCCGAAGAATCCAAAACCTCAGTTTTTGTTAAAAAAGCTCTCGGGAGCGGTTGGTTCGGCAAAGTATCCGCAGAAGATCCGGTCGAAACGTCCTTTCGATTCATATTCGACCAACCCGCCTCCACCTCTATTATCACCGGCACGATAAATCCAAGGCACCTTCAAGACAACGTCGAAGCAATGGCTCGTGCGGAGTCCGAATCCTAGAAAAACTGGTTTGGTTGTCTCGAAGTTGAAGCACGTTTTTGAACTCAACTAATGGAAAGAACTAAGCCAATATTTTTCGACAGCCACATGCACACCCCATTGTGCAAGCACGCCGAGGGGCATCCCGTCGAATATATGGAACGCGGAATCGAGCAAGGACTCGCGGGCATCATCTTCACCTGCCATAGCCCGATGCCAAACGGGTTCTCTCATCAGGTCAGAATGGCTCAAGAGCAGTTCGACGAATACATTAACCTGATTGCTGAAGCTGAATACCAAGCCCCTGACGATTTCGAAGTTCGTCTCGGCATGGAGAGCGATTTTTTTCCTGGTATGGAGGAATGGCTCGGCGAGTTACATGACTCCGCTGACTTCCACTATATTTTGGGATCCGTTCACTGGCACCTGCCGGAATACCTCGACGTCTTTTGGCATGGGGACCCCGAAGGCTTTAGCGACCAGTATTTTGAACACCTCGCTGAATCAGCGGAAACCGGGCTTTTCGATTGTCTAGCCCATCCTGATCTCGTGAAAAACGCAAGCCCTGACAAATGGAATTTTAACAAAATTCAGCCACAGGTCGAAAAGGCTCTCGATCGAATCGCCCGCACCGGCGTCGCGATGGAAATCAATACTTCGGGATTGAACAAAGCTTTTCCAGAGATGAACCCTGGACCTCAGATGCTTTCGTTGATGGCTCAGCGGGATATTCCTGTCGTCGTTGGTTCGGATTCTCATACTCCGGGAAGAGTGGGAGAGAATTTTCTGACAGCACTCGATCTTCTAGAAAAGGCCGGCTACGATTATGTTAGCGTCTTTCGTTATCGAAAGCGCAGCAACATCCCCATCTCGACAATAAGAGACAGTCTCATTGTTACGGCTTGATCAGAGCTGTGATTCGATTTCGTCAATCTGGTGCAACAGTTCAATCATCTTTGTAACCTCTCGGCGATAACCAACGGCATCGTTCTGAATGTAGAATTCATCACGACGAATCCGGGACTCGGCAAGCTGGTGTCGCAAGTCGGCGATTTTATGCATGACTCCTTGACGATCCAACACAGGTTCCTTCTCGGGTTCTACGCTGGGATCTGGTGCAGGAGGACGAACCTCCTCAAGCTTTTTTGCTAAAACCGCTAACTCCAGTTCCTCGATATTTGTCTGGGGTAATTCCTGTTCCCTGCGAGCCTCCTTATTCGGCGACACGCTCCGCGAGTAAAAGCCGTCTCCTTCGCTGAAACTGAGGTCAACCGGCGGCTCAAAAAGCGGGGCAGCAACGTAGGCAATTCGAAAGATACAAAGGCAAAAGATAACGGCAGCAGAGATCTTCAATGCCTGAAACTGCCACTCCTTAAACTCAATGGTCAGACCCGAGGTGATATCTTTTCTGCCTCGAGACTCCACTTTTGAGACACCCAAACTTTCTTTGGACTCGTCGTCGATGAGCTCGAAGATCGACTCGTGCGCATCGACGATGAGGTTTTTATGATAAAGCCACCGATAAAAATTCAACAAATCCAATGCGGTGAATTCGCGGGGGAAAATACGATAAACTTCGCGCGAAGCCTGCTCAAAAGTTCGATTACCGTCAAAACGCCTCAGGAGTTCCAACTGCCAAAGGCTTAGCGAAAATTTTCGCTGATCAGACAACCGCTCGGCAACGACGTCATCACCGGCAGCTTTGAAACGGATCTCCGACCGCACTCGAAAACGAAGTGGAAAGACTTCACCAAGATTACCAGGTAATGGAGTGCTCACTGGGTGCCTATTGTTAATAACTACAAAAATTATAGTACTATTTAGAATCTAGTCTACCGGAAACTTCATGTTTTCTTTCCGAATCAGGCCTGCTTAGCTAGTTTGGCCAGCATCGGCTTAACTAGGCCAGGCTCAATTTCAGGAAATGCTGATATCAGTTTGGCAATTTTGCCGGCGACCACCGGCGCAGCGTAGCTGCTGCCGGTCTCAACTTTAGTTGTTCCCTCGAGCCAGGGTACGATAACACGCTCTCCTCTCGCCATAAAAGAGACCATTTCCCCTAACCTCGAGAAGAAGTCACCCTCTGCACAGTCGATCCCTTTCACACTAACGACACTTGGAAAGTAGGCAGGCCACTCCCTAATTCCAGAGTCCACGTTACTGCAAGCTGCTACCACATGAACACCCTCCAGATAAGCCCGATCGATCCACTCTTTGTATTCCATAACGTAGCGAGCCTGACCGCGACAACCAAAGCTGCAGTTGATCACTTGGTATCCCCTCGCAATAGCCTGATTGACACATTCTGCGATCACGAAATTCCGCGCGTGATTCCGGCTATCGAGTGCCCTGAAGCTTCCTACCTGAACCTCGGTCGCTTCCTTAAGAAGCAGGCTTGTTACCGCAGTTCCATGCCCATAAAGATCACCCCCATTATTTTCCTCGACCCTTATGTTTGCGCCATCGCAGGACACCGCAATATCGTCCACGAGTCTTAACCCGCTCAAACCCGAGTGCGAAAGATCCACTCCGGAATCAATTATCGCAACCTTGACACCCGCTCCATTCCCTGTCTTCAGAGCTTGACTTGCCTTCTGAAGATCGGGCCAACACTGCGACTCATTATCCAGCATCGTTAATTCCGAGGGCGAGCGATTGCAATGTTTCGTTGATGAGCCTTTCAACCAGATTAACTACCTTGGTCAGCTCAGAGACGTCGTTTGAACTGAACCCATGCTTAGAGGTCCCTGTTTCTATCTCCTGCAACTGCACACACGAAACAACCCCACGGATGCCACGCGCAAAGTAGAAAGGAACCGCGATCATAGCGGTTGTGTGTTTGGATATTTTTTTATCCAGAGTGTCGTCGTGGCCGTGGCTGGCCCCGATATCATTCTCGCAGTATGGCTGTTGCTGGGACAAAACCATCGAAATAATCCCACTGCCAAGTGGTTGCTCAAAACCAACCAAACTATTCGCATCGTCTCCTGAATTGTAGACAGCGACCAGGTTTACTTCTTCTTTGTCAGTTAGCCAAACAGTGCCTTCGCAGCCTCCGATTTTCAGAAACGCTTCACGGAGCAGCGCCATGCAACCGTCATCGAACACCGTAAAGAGGTCGGCAGCAGAACTAGACTTTATCCAGTTTTCAAGGTGCTCGTCTAGATCGGCACCCAACCTGGCGAGTTCTGGCTTTCGAAGCAATTTCGCGTGTGTTCCTGTCATCCGGTTTCGCGAGCCTCTAGGCTTGAGACTGAAGATTCCTCACCAACTCATGAAGAGCTTTTTCATTGCCTAGAATCTCCGGGAGAAGGGCGTCACGCTCCTCATCAGTGAGGCTACCCTCAGCAAACTTATTTAACAGCAGTGACTGCTCTTCCGTGAGTGTCGAGGAAGCATGACCGGAAACCTCTGGCCCTAAGGATTCAAGGAACTGGGCTAGCACTACAAAGTCGTCGTTCATTTTCATATAGGAGGAAATAGTATTTAGGTTCCCAATAGAGACGTCTCCCCCGCATGGTTATGCAAAATAGATGATTCTTTTTTCCAAACAAGATAAGACTGCAACGCAGTCGAAAATAAATTAGATATCAAAATAATGGTTTTTATTGTTTTTATATTGACGGCTCAACGCACTGACCCTACCCTCGGAAGGAATAACCTCCCGTAAGAGGATGTTATGTGTTGAGGGGTTATAAGGCGGTGCTAGCTATTAGCTAGTGCCGCCTTTCCTTTGTAACAATCGCAAGTGACTCCCGGCGTTGAAAAGGCGAGATAAAAGCAACTGCCACCACGCAAAACGGCCCGATACCCAGACTTTCATCCGCTGCACCGGGCCGCCCCGTTCCGCACAAATTCTCGCAGCTTCAGTGATTTCAATGGCCTAGCCTCAAATGGTCTCACAGAGCTTGCAGGAAAAGCATTTTAACCCTCCTTACCCTAGCTTACCACCCAAACTAGGTGAAGCAACCAAAATGTGAGAAATCCTGCTATTTTTGCGACTTAATTTTAAAAATCGGCAGTCAAACAAGGGATCGAAGGCGCAAAGAACTCAAAACTTCCGTGAAATTTTGATAAACACCTAAAATATTCAGTCATGCTCAATTTTTCACTCGACACCTCGTCGCACCCCTTCATTATAAACGGAAATTTATCATTCTTGAGAATTAATTTCTTAGGTTTGATAACTGTAGTGCAATCTATCGAAAACACCCTGCCCTAAATGCGCCTCAAATCTCTCGAGATTCACGGATTCAAGTCCTTTGCAGACAAAACAAAATTGGAATTCCACGAAGGTGTCACCGGTATTGTGGGGCCCAACGGATGTGGCAAATCTAATATTGTTGACGCGATGCGGTGGGTCCTCGGCGAAACTTCCGCAAAGGCCTTGAGAGGGGGTGAAATGGCGGATGTCATTTTTAACGGGACAGACCGGAGGTCTTCGCTGGGAATGGCGGAGGTGACCTTGACCCTGTCGGGCTGTTCAGGTGTTTTAGACACTGAGTATGACGAGGTTTCTTTGGGCCGTCGCGTCTTTCGGGACGGCAAAGGCGAATACCTGATCAATAAGCAACCATGTCGATTGAAGGATATCCACGGACTGCTGATGGATACGGGCATTGGACGCTCGAGTTACTCCATCATGGAGCAGGGCAAAATCGACATGCTCCTTAGTTCGAAGCCAGAGGACAGAAGAGCAGTTTTCGAAGAAGCAGCCGGCATCACCAAATATAAAACTCAGAAGAGAGAAGCCCTTCGTAAGCTCGACTATACCGAGGCGAATCTCGTCCGTATTCGTGATGTCATTGCCGAAAATGAGCGCCAAATTCGGTCTCTTTCCCGTCAGGCATCGAAAGCCAAGCGCTTCCAGACATTCTTCCAGGACGTCAAAACCCTCGAGCTACATCTCAGCCATAAGCAGTGGCGTGAAATCCGGGCGGAAAAGTCAGAGCTAAACACATCGGTCAGGAATCTCCGCTTGCAGCAAGACGAGCTAGAGGACGCCATCGAAAAGCGTCAGGCTAAGATGGCCGCCGCAAGAGTCGAATATCAGGAAATCGAGTCAAGGCTCAGCGAACTTCAGGGCTTGGTGGCCGGCCTCGAAAATGAAATCTCCAACGCCACCAGTCGCATTCAGTTTAATAGCGAGCGAACCCATGAATTAAGCGTTCTCATAGAGAAAAATGAGCGCGACATCAAAGAGGCTTCCGACAAACGCGAAAAGCAAGAAACAGATATCGAAGGAGCCGACCGCCAGCTCCGTGCCATCGAAGGACGTATCGAATCAGAGCAGCGCAAAGTAGAAGAGCAAGAAGTTGCTATGCAGGAAGCGCGTAACGCACGTGAGGAACTGAATAAGAAACTTCGGGATCTCGAAGAGGAGCGCAGTCAGCTAAAAAGTAAAATTGCCAGTTTGGAGGCTGGAATTGAAACGAATCAGCGCCAAATCGAATCGGACCAGATGCGATCGAAGCAGCTAACTGATGAAATTTCACGGCTCCACGATGATCAAAGCTCTCGCACCGAAGACTCCAGTCAGCTCAAACAACGCATCAGTGAGCATCAGTCTTCAATAGAAGATTATGAGGAGAATCTCGCGGCGATGGAGCAGAAATATCATCAAGCTAAGCGTGCAGCCGGTGACATGCAGAACGACCTTGCCAGCTTGCACAAGCTTCATACGGAAAAGAAATCACGCCTCGAGGTGCTGGAACAGTTGATTGCTCGCGGAGAGGGCTTCGAGAAAGGAACTCAAGAGGTTCTCAAAGGCCTTGACGATCCCGACTACTTCAACTCCAGAGTTCGCACCCCTTTGTCTAATCGTATTCAAGTCGAAAATGAGTATGCTGAGGCTATCGAAGCCGCTCTCGGTCGACGTCTTCAGGCGGTCGTCGTTTCTGATGTTGAAGTAGCAGAGCAGGTTGTCTCCAAGCTGCGTAAAGGAAGGCTCGGACAAGCCTCCCTCATTGCAGAGGTGCACCTTAAGAAAGGTTTTTCACCCAAACAAGGTCAGTCACCGCTAGGTGCAATTGGCTGGGCCTTGGACAAGGTTTCCGCTTCCTCGGACGTTAAACCACTGATCGCTCAACTCCTATCAAACGTGCTCATCGCTCAGGATCTCAACACAGCGCTTCAACTCCGGGAGGAGCACTCTGATGCGGCCATCGCCACCCTTGATGGTGAGTTTATCACTGCAGAGGGAATTATCCATGGTGGTCAGACAGGTGATGAGTCGGTCTCCATCCTTAAGATGCAGACCGAAATCAGGGAACTCAGACGTGTGGAACAGTCACTTGCCGCCGAAATTGAAACTCGCCAAGACCGTCGTGACGACCTCATAGAACGAGTTGACAAATTCGAAGATCTCTTGTCTCAGGCTCGTGAACGCCTTCAACAGCGCCGAATCGCGACCTCCACTCTGGAAGGTAAACTGGCCCTAATCGAGCGTGATCTTAATCAACTCCACAATAAAATTGAAAGCCTTGATTGGGAACGAAAGGAAGTCGAAGAGCGCCGCAATAAAATCAGTAATAAACTCAATGGCGACATTGAGGAGCGTGAAGATTCGAACGCTCGCATCGAAGTGTTAGTCAATCAGTCAGATCAAGCCTCGAAGCTTCTCGAGGAGGCACGCAGTCGCGAAGAAGAACTCACCGAACAGGTCACTGCCGCACGAACTTCGCTAGCGGTGGAACAGGGCACCCGTCAGAACCTCGAGGAACAGCGTGCCCCAATGAGCGCACGACTGAAGGAGCTGAATGAATTAATCGAGCGCCGCCATGAGGAAACATCCTCCTATCGGAATCGCATCGAACAATCCAATTTCGAAACAGAGGATCTACGGGGAAAAATCGAAGCCTGGCAAACCGACACTAAATCTTCCAAGGAAGAGCAGGTCGGAATCCTTATTGAAAAGAACAGCTACGCCGCCCGTATCGAGGAGGGTGAAGAGGAGCTTACGCAAAAACGACGAGACGTTCAGCAAGTCGCTGAGCAACGGGGTGGCGAAGAGGTAAAAACCGCCCAAATTGACATCAATCTTGAAAATATTGAGAGAAACTGCCGCGACCGTTACAGGACCGAACTCGAGCTTTTTGAGCCTGATAGTCACGCGCTTCTTAACGTGATTGACGAACGGCTCAAAAACTCACAAGGACT
>DCQY01000039.1:30970-38216 GCA_002323995.1 Akkermansiaceae bacterium UBA1506
AGAAGAAGTTGAGCTGAGGATTGAAGATCCAGCAGAACCAAACTGGGATCTTGTTGATGAAATGGTGACACAGCTGAGAACCAAGCTCGATTCCATGGGCCCAGTCAATATCGATGCAATTGAAGAATTCGATGAACTTGAAGAACACTACAAGTTCAACATCCAGCAGCTTGAGGACCTCGAAAATTCCAGAGAGGAATTACTAAAAATGATCGCGCGGATCAACCGGGACACCAGAAAGATGTTTTCAGAAACGTTTGAAGCGATTCGAAAAAACTTCCGCGATATGTTCAAAGAGCTCTTTGGAGAAAAGTCCAAGGCCGATCTCCTTCTCATGGACGAAGGCGACCCTCTCGAGTCTGGGATCGATATCATTGCCAAACCTCCCGGTAAGAAACTTCAGTCGATCAGCCTTCTCTCTGGTGGCGAGCGTTCCATGACAGCTGTAGCTCTTCTCTTCGGTATCTACATGGTTAAACCCTCCCCGTTTTGTGTATTGGACGAGTTGGATGCACCGCTGGATGAAGCCAACATCTCGCGCTTCATAAGAGTCCTCGACCGATTTATTGGAGGAAGCCAGTTCGTCATTGTGACCCACTCAAAGCGAACGATGTCCCGAGCTGATGTGATGTATGGTGTTTCCATGGAAGAGTTTGGTGTATCCAAAACGGTCGGTGTCACTTTCTCCAAAGCCAAAGAGGCCAAGGGGCTCAAGCAAGCCGGTATTGGTGGCTGACTTTAAAAAGAGCTGAAAAAACAGGTTGAGAGCAGTGTGCTGCTTGCACAGGTTATTCTTGTGCTTAGGATCCCACAGACACTAGCCACAGCGTTGGCCTTCTTGATAAACATCGAGACCGTTGTCTCGAGCGAATCTGACCTTTTTGAAAGCGACCAACTGACAGTGCAGTTGATCACTGACGTGACAGCAATTAGTCCGGGAGATCCGTTTTTAGTAGGGCTCTTCCTAAAGCCCAAAGCCGGCTACCACACCTACTGGAAGGGTCCTGGGATCGTCGGAGTGGCCACCGATATTAGGTGGCAGCTACCGACTGGATTTAGCGCGGGAGACATCATCTGGCCTGCTCCCGATCGAGTCGATATGGTCGGGTTTAATGCGCACGGCTACAACGGTGAGACATGCCTTCTCGTCGAGATTGACACCCCTAAAAAAATTGAGACCGATTTGGTAAATCTAAAAGCAAAAGCAACGTGGATGTGCTGCGACAAGACATGTCATCCAGGTTTCGCCGATTTTGAACTCATACTGCCGGTCAATTCATCTAGGAAACCAGCCCTCAAGATCGAAGAGCGCAGACTTCTTTTCCAAAGAACGCTCGATACTGTTCCTCCAAAATCGCCTGACGACTGGACAATCTCAGCCCAGCTCGTAACGCGTGATTCTATCGAGTTGAATGTTATGATCCCTAATCTAAAAGGTAAGAACGTCGACAACATCTACTTCTTTTGTTATGACCTTCAGGTCAACTCCGACATATCGCAGAAAGTTACTCTAACAAATCTAAATGGTCCTCGAATTTCCTTTTCTCTCGCCCGACCCGACTTCGCGCCCGACAATCCCAAAACATTGGAAGGGGTCATCTACCATCCCTCGGGATGGCCGGACCTCAATTCCAACTATGCTGAAATCTCTTTCGACTGGCCTGCAGGTGACATCCGAAAATGAGCCGCAATAAGAAAGACGCCCTTCTCCCGGGTGAACGCTGCGATTCCAAGTGGTGTTCAGTGAGAAGTTCCGGAATCCATGGTCGAGGTCTTTTCGCTACACGGAAAATCCCCGCACAGACTAATATTATTGAATATAAGGGAGATCGCATCAGTAAAGATGAGGCTAACGAACGGGGTTGGGCTCAAATGGACCACGCTAAGGATACCGGAGACGCAGCTGTCTACATTTTCACACTGAATGATGAATGGGATATCGACGGAAACGTACCTAGAAATGCGGCTCGATTGATCAACCATAGCTGCGAACCAAATTGCGAAGCCTTCATCGACGATGATCAAATCTGGATCGCCGCTCTTCGAAAAATACAGAAAGGAGAAGAACTGTTCTTTAACTATGGTTTCGACTTAGAAAACTACGAAGAACATCCCTGCTATTGTGGCACTGAGAATTGCGTCGGCTACATCACGGGAGAGGACTTTTGGCCCGACTTGCAAAAAAAATTAGCTGCCAAAAAAGCCACAGAAACTCGCAAGAGCAAAAAGAAAAAGGATTGAACTATCTGACCTCAGGCGGCGGCGTTACCGATCTGTCGAACACTCACTGCCTAATTCACACCTCGAACTAAGTAGATGCGGCCCCTAAATTAAGGGATGCGCAGCGAGTATCAATACAGGGACTGATACCCTACTGAATCTAAATTCTTAACGGAAAGACCTTCGCTTTCCGCAAAGCAGACGGGAGAGGGCTCCACACCGACAACATGATCTATCAGCATGTGTGAAGGGAAAGACTACGGCAAACGCAAACTCTGCCCAACACGAATCACGTCACTGGTTAGACCGTTCACCTTTTTTAGTTGGGTTACCGACGTGCCGTAACGCCGCGCGATAGAGTAGAGAGTATCACCAGACTTGACCCTGTGGTAGGTTGCCGTCGGCATCGCCGGTGTTGTTGCGGCATTCGAAGCCGGAGAGCGGTATTCCTCCCTGAAGGAGGTTGAAGCGGCCGGGGCGACGGGTTGAATTGCGGCCGGTAGTGGAGGTGACATCGGCACATGCGGACCCGAAACAACAGAAGTTTGTGTAGCTGCCAAGGCATCTGCCGGCTCAGGGTCCGGAAGCTTGTAGGAAGAACGTGCTCTGCTCTTGTCTTTGCTCTTTACCCAATCCTTCCGGTAGTTCCCTTCATCATCAAAAGGATAGTCCCTCCTGACCATTCCGTGACCATCTGGAGTTTTTAGTGTGTCCGGATCATACTCAATATCTTGATAGGATCCGCCTACCGACTTGCACTGTGTCAAAAAAATTGGAAGAGCCGTCGCGAAAACAATGTAGAAAAGCGTCCTTAAACCCAACGATTTCTTGATTTTCGCGTTCATAATTTCGCCAAAGCGATACCACTCTTAAGTTCACAAAGTCCACCAACTAACTTCATAAACTACGGCAATATCCTGAAGTTTAAAAATACTATCGAATCTAAAATTTTGTAGCCAGCTCTATCTACGTTAGTCGTTTCAGCATCTCAATCCTAAAGCAACTCTGACCAAATCTTACCCTGCCATTCTTATTTGGTAGTCGGCTTAGAATTACTTTGAAAAAATGACTGCAAATGTTCCTAGCCACAGTCTAACAGCTCCGTCAAACCTATCTGCGTCAGCTTTAATGCATCGGTCTCTCTACTTTCCGCGCAGCGTGACTAATCCTGATTTAAACACATAACACGAGCGGGATGGCTCATTCGAAAGCCAGAAACTCATCCGGAAGAGGGGCATTAAAGGTCATTCGATCGCTTGTTACGGGATGATTGAACGATAACTGGGAAGCGTGCAGCATCAGCCGGTTGACCTGAACTTTCTGTCGCCTTGGCTGGCCATATACTGGGTCTCCAAGGATGGGGCAGTGAAGGCACTCTTTAAGGTGAACACGAATTTGGTGCGTCCTGCCTGTATGAATTATACATTCAACCGAAGCCCAATTAGCCGTCGAATCCGAGCCTAAAACCCGATAGTCAGTGATAGCCTCTTTCCCAGCCGGTGGCTTCACTACTGCCATTTTCTTGCGGTTCACAGGATGCCTCCCGATCTGAGAAATGAGCGTTCCGCCCTCATTGGCTGGCACCCCACTAACCACTGCTCGGTAAATTTTACCTGTTTCTCTTCCTGAAAACTGCGCAACGAGCGAATGGTAAGCATTCTCGTTTTTGGCTGCCACAAGGCAACCGGAGGTATCCTTATCTAAGCGATGCACAATACCCGGACGATCATCGCCCGCGATTCTGCACAAATCCCCCTTACAATGATGCATCAGAGCATTTACTAGAGTCCCATCGAGATTTCCGGACGCAGGGTGAACGACAAGGCCATGCGACTTATTAACCACCACAATGTCTTCATCTTCAAAGATGATATCAATCTCTATTGCCTCCCCCTGAATCTCGTCAGGGCCTGCTTGAGAGATCGTTGTCTGAATCGATTCACCTTCGACAAGCGCGTGCCGTGGCTTGACCTTTTTACCATCGACCAAAACTGCCGCTTCCTTGATCAACGACTGGACTAGAGCCCGGGAGGTTTCGACCCCATGCCCCCTCAATGCCTCTGGAAGAAACCGGTCGAGTCGCTCTCCGGCAAACTCACCAGGAACAGAAATCTCAATGACAATCGATGATTCAGTCTGTGAACGAATACTCACTCTCTAAGCTTACTTCCTTCTCGGCTATCTTCACCAAATTCTGGTGGGTTGTTCTCTAATTTTCTCTTTTCCGGCGACTTTACCAACGTCTAATTTGAAAAGGCCGCGTGCGATTCATTATAGTTTTTCCCGCCAGGCACACTTCGTCCGTTCTCATAAAATTCACCGAGATTATCTCTTCGTCCACTGCGATCGCCTACCCCTTCGCAGTCATACCTGTTCTCGTCGCGCTGGCGTGACCGCGACACAAAATGCGTTTTATAACCAATACGATATCTTTTCCTTACAAAGCGTTGGTCGATTTCTTATTACAAGTCCAATCCGGCAGCACAGAGTTTTTGGAAATCTTCCCACTCCAGCTCAAGATCAGCATCTGCCTCCCGAATGCACTGCATTGTCTGCAACGCAATCTGGTCTCTCGCTGAAGTCAGTGCACGGCTTACTCTCGTCTGATCACATCGCCACATTCGAGCGATCACTGTTTGGCTGACTCCGTGAAGATAGGATAGCTTCAACATCAGAAGGGCATTGGGGTCCAGTGAATCAAAAGCAGACTTGATGGCGCGCCCCATCAACGCAGAGAGGTCTTCATCGAGCAGATCTTCCTCGAGAGAATCTCCTTCCAGCCGATCAAATTGATCAACACCCCTCTTTTCATCATCTTCGTAAACTGGCAGTTCACCGCGAAACTTATCGCGTCGTTTTAAGTCCAACCAGCGATTCCAAGTGATGCGAATCATCCAGGTCGACAAAGACGCTCTTCCCTCAAACTTTTCCAAGAGGGGGCGTGTCTCCCCTTTTTTTCCTGCGCCGAAACACTCCGCGATTACATCCGCAACGAGATCTTGAGCCTCGACTTTATCAAGGCCACGCGACATCATGACCCGCTCTAGCATCGGTTGATATTCTTTTTGAAACGCGACAACTGCCTCCTCGTCCCCATCTACAGCACGGTCCACCAGATCAAGGTCGGCAGCGTGTTTCAGCGGTTTGATCTCAGTTGTCGATTCACTCATTAATGTTGGGATTACCTAATGGCCTCTACACCATTTATAAAACAGCACACCCTTGGGGCAATCGAGCAAATTTTCCATAAATATGGTCTGATTGTCCCTCCCAAACCAATGCTAAAGGGTTCCTCTAACCCCTACGGTCATCTTCGATAATTACACCGTCCTGAAGGTGGACCCGCCGATCCACTCGATCAAGAAGCCTGTCGTCATGGGTCGAAAACAGGAAAGCGGCTCCGCAGTCACGGTTGATCCGTCGCATCAAATCGATGATCAAATTGGCGTTCTTAGTATCGAGATTAGCAGTTGGCTCATCAGCAAGAACAAGAAGTGGATTAGTCACTAAAGCCCTTGCTATCGCGACCCGCTGCTGCTGCCCCCCACTCATCTTTACAGGACGGTGGCCCATGCGGTCACCAAGATCTACCTCTTGCAACAATTTTTGAGCTCGCTCGCGAGCTTCCACGACTGGTACTCCAGTCACCTGAAGAGGTAGCATTACATTCTCTAAAGCAGTCAGGACAGGGATCAGATTGAAATTCTGAAAGACAAACCCGATTGAAGAATTTCTCAAGTCGCTACGCTGCGCGTCATTGAGATCTTTGGCTGAAGTTTCTCGAATCAGGACCTCACCTGAAGTAGGAGTATCTAACAATCCGACCAAATTACACAGTGTTGATTTACCTGACCCGGAAGGGCCCCAGACGGCGATAAACTCCTCTTCCTCAATATCGAGGCAGACCTCTCTCAAAGCCGTGACTTCGGTGTCTCCAAAATGATAAGTCTTCTTGAGTTTTTTGGTCTGAACAACTTTCATACAAATCCAATGACAATAACGTTTGCAGTCTAGCCACACCGCCACAATTTGCACGGGAGAAATGATTGAACCCTATTTCTTAATCTTTTGGGCGGCATGGCTCACACTGCTGCTGCTTGCGGCGTTAAGAGTCAGCAGCTTTGGAGCTGCCCGGCGATGGCAGGATCGAAAATGGAAAGATCACGATCACAACGAGCAAGCCGCAGCCGTAATCGTAGCGGTTAAAGGATTCGATATTCAGGCCACCCCGCGCTTTTTCGATACCCTTTTAGAACAGGAATACCGCAATTATCGCGTTATCGTGTGCTTCGAATCATGGGACGATCCGGTCGCTAACTGGCTTCAGAAAAACCTCGAGATTTCTGCATCCAACCCTACCTGGAGTCACCCTGTTCACGATAGCGGGCTAAAAAGCGTCACCCTCGTCTCTGCAGGCCCAGCCCAAAATGAGGGTCAGAAAGTTCACAACCAGATTGCTGCCTTCCGAGAACTTAAGCCGGAAGACAAACTCATCGCTTTCGCCGACGCTGATGTCGTTTTTAAATCAAACTGGCTTGTTCAACTACTTGCACCCCTCAATCTCGGAACCCATCAACTCGCCACCACTTATCGCTGGCTTGTCCCGAAACGCCCCACCCTACCCAATCAATTTGCCAGCATCATCAACGGTTCAATTGCAACTCAAGGCGGCACTGAATTACTCACCGTTTTATGGGGTGGATCAATGGCAATGGGCCGGGAATTGTTCGAAGAACTCAAGATCCCGCAACTACTCTCAGGATCACTCAACGATGATCTCAGAATTTCAAAAGCAGCCCGCAAAGCCGGAAACCGCATTGCTTTTATTCGCTCTCTAATTCTCCCCACTCCGATCGACTTTACCTGGCGGAGTTTCTTCGAGTTCGCAAAGCGTCAATACACTCAGGTAAAATTCTTCAGCCCAATTCTCTACCTTGGAGTTAACTGCGTTCTCGGATTTTATACGCTTGGGGCCCTGAGCCTCATTGCCGCCCTGGCGTGCGGCTATTTTTACGCCTTGGTGCCG
>DCQY01000024.1:0-1033 GCA_002323995.1 Akkermansiaceae bacterium UBA1506
GCGGCTGCCTCAACCATCTCATCGGATAGTATATAGTTGGCAGAATTCGGGCTCGGCCGAAAAACCGGGGTCATCGCAAAAGCGAATGCAATGAGCGGAAACACCCAAGCCGTCTGCAGTCTAGGCAAGGGAGTCACAGCTGGAAATTCTGAGAGCGCCTTTGACAAAGTCTTCCTAGACCGTTCGATATGAAGCTCCTCCGCTACAGTTCTTGCATCCTGATTCAAAAAGAACCATGCGGAGGCGAATCTATCTTTCCATGCTCCGCTGCGGTCTAGAGCTTTCAGCGAGTCAAGAACTGTCGGGATCTGGCGAAGAATGAGGGCACCACCGATGAGCATCCATAACGAGAAGAGAATCAATACCGGGACGAACTCCCTCGACTCCCATTTCAGCACAAGCCTCAAGAGAAAAACTGAAACGATGCTGGAAATACCGAAGGCGATGTGACCTCGCTTTACCCATTCGGCAAACGCAATCAATCCAAGACGGCGATTAACCCTCGCAGAAGCTTCGATATAGGTCTTAAGCTGTAGATCGGTATCCAAAAAGTTGAGTCTCTGGTTTTAAAAAATAAGGTGGCTTGAACCGTGCAGTGAGGTTCAATTGAGATTTGACAAAATTCGTTCGAGGCGCCTGCTAACCTCAGGATCTCCACTGGTAGCAAGTTCACGCTGCAAAACCGGACGTGCAAGATAGCCGAATGCGCCTAATTCTCGGGTCGCTTTTTCTCTCACGGTCCACTCACTCGAGCCGAGCAGCGAGATAAGTTTCTCAATAGCCCCAAGAGATTCGCGATCGGGCAATGGCGAAGGCGTGTCAATTTTTTCGATGTCTTCCAGGGGTATTTTCCAGTTTCTACCGCCGACCTTCATTGATAGCTCATCGAGCCTGATCAACCCGCTGAGCACCCCTCCGTCCCATCGTTCGATCTCAAAATGTGGCGATTTCTCGGGCATCCCTCCAGAACTCAGGGCGGTTCCCTCGACTCGCCTGATCTGCCGTATTTTCGAGGTGGGTGTTTCGATCAAAA
>DCQY01000024.1:1418-37034 GCA_002323995.1 Akkermansiaceae bacterium UBA1506
CCTCCCGCCGCTCGGATCACGGCCTCCATGCCTGACTGAACTAACTCCTTCGGCCGACTTCTGCTCGCAGTTGTCGTCACCTGCATTAAGTCGACCGAACTAATCGAAATATTGCCCATTAACTCTGTATCAACGGAAACCTTGCTTCGACCGAGAAAAACCCGGCATCGGGTTCCATTCATCAATTCTAGCATGTAGCCGGCTCCGTTCCGGCCTACTGGCCCGAGCCATGTCAGTTGATCCAAAGTGATTGGTAACTCGCCCCATGCCGTAACAGCGTTGAATTTCAGCGCTGCTGGATCATTGATTCGCAAGCGATCTCCCGAATAGGTCTCAATCATGGCGACACCGGTTTCTCGCCAATCGATGTCAGCCTCAGCCCTCCCGAGTACGAGACGGTCGAGCGTCCCTGCATTGATCTCTAACTTGCCCCCGCCAGCCTGAGAAAAACTCATTCCGGGTAGAGACAGGTTTGCTGAAATAATCTGGCCATCCCGCAGATAAACTCTTGGTTCGAGACCAACTCCAGAGTTCCCAACGATCGCAGCAATCGAACGAAGTGGAATGGTTACATCGCCATACGGGCCCTCTGCGATTACTTCGCTACCCTCTGCTGTTCCGATCAGGCGAGTCCTCTCACCAATCGCGAGAACGTCTTTTGCACCCCGCTCGACCCCTAACGCTTCAAGGCCTTTATTTCCAACTTCTGGGCCACCGTCCTCAGCGGCCAAATTAATGAGAAGCTCGTTCCAGTCGTCGAGATTCTCTTTTGCGGCCAACCCTTCAAGCGAATAGGGCTCGAACAAAGCAAGAAGACTCTGGCGGTCAAAATTCTGGGGGATCGCCACCTGTGCGACTGCATGAATTAGCGATGCGGATTCGCCAGACTCAAGACTAATTCGATACTGGAAGGTCAGGCCAAAGCGGCTTTGAGATGAGATGCCCGGACGGAGCCCGGACTTAGACCCTACGAGATTAAAAAGAAAGGCCCTACTCGCTTGCCCCGGACTTGGACTCACCACGATTCCCGTTTCACCCGCCTCGAGTATCAGAGGTTCTGTCCGCCCTCGGTTTGAGACAAAGGTCTGATAATTGCCTGAGAAGTTGGTTTTGAGAAAAATATCGAGAACGACCTTTCGAGATGAGCCATTGTAGAACAATTCTACGTAGCGCAGAGCACCGAATTCATCGACTAGTTTCACGCGCCGTTGCACTTCTACACTCGGCAGATGCGGCATCGGCTTGCCAAAAACGACAACTTCCCGCCCGTCGCGGGTCATAAGGGGCTGGAAAGAATCAACTTCTTGCCCATTTAACTCTAGGGCAAGACCGTGATTTACCATCGTGCTGCCTACGCGACCGATCGAGCCGTCGGCTGCTATGTCCCACGAGTTGCCTGACTTGTCGATTCTTACCCCCATCGCAGCAGGTAATAGGAGCGCTTCCCCCTCAACCTTACCTGACTCTTCCGCTCTGACCGCGCGCACTCCGAGAAGACACACCAGAATAGCGGAAATGCCCATCCGCGAGAAGTAAACTACTCTTCGTTTAGCGTTGCTACGTGTCATTCTTGCGGAGATAGGGCGTTTCTGTAATCAACCACGTGCTGTGCCGGAACGATGGTGACATGTTGGGCGCCGATCCGGATAAAAGGGTCCAGCAACCGCCCACTTATGGAGTCTCCGCTTTCCAACCTGACTTCAAATAAAACGTTTTCTGGCGACTCCTCCCCGACTGCAAAACGCCTCGACATCGCCGCAATTCGTACTGGCGGCAGCCGCATTATCGTCCCGTCAACGTCGAACAAAAGTTCCGGACCAGTCAGCGCTCCGGCGATCAGGTTATTCCCCGCTAGCAGGGTAGCGCTCTCAGGTAATTTTCCGGGAACCTCTGAAAGCGCGATCCATTCGGAAGTGTCGCCATGACTCTCAAAGCCGTCCGCATTGGCTCTCCAAATACGCTTAACAGAAAGGGCTGAAATTTCTACCTCTTCACCGGAACTAAGCTTCGCAGAAAGTGGAGCATCGCGAACAAAAACCGATAATCGCGATCCTTTAAGAGTCAGCAAAACAAGGCGGGGGTGAGGTCCTGTAGCATAGTAGGCGGAGGCAACCTCTGATATCGGGATTTCAACTTCGCCCCAGGAAGTGTGTCCGCCGAGAACGACCGATTCAGATTCAGACAAAGCCATGACGGATCCGTCCCTCAGTTCCAAGAACACCTCGGCCGCTTGAGGAGGAACTCCATCGGATTCTCCAGCGCGAAACAAAAGCAAGTTGAGCGCAGCCAAATTTACTGACTGTTCTTCAGCTCCAGTGATATCCAAAGAAAGCTCATCATCTATCGCCTCGCCCGACAGGACCGAACCGTCACGGAGAAAAATTAGCTGACGCCTACCGAAGCCTCCTCCACCCTTGATGGCTGCGATGTCGGAAACCTTCACGTCAATTGAACCCAGGTGAGATGCTTCAAAGCTTAGCGCCTTTTCCGGATCGACCTTACCAGTTAACTGGTTTGCCGTGCTAATCCAAAGCAGTTCTTCATTTCTTCGATGGATTCCAACCCGATCAATCAACTCGTTTAATGAAATTAGGGATCGCAGCCTTGAGGGAGTTAAGGTTTCGATTGGGAATGATTTTTGTTCAAAATTCTGAAACTCTTGGGCGAGCTTTACATCAACGGCGGGTCGAATTAATTTACCTCGCTGCCAGAACTTAAAAAAAGCCCCCTTTGCTTCGCCGGCGCTGGCGAGTGAGCGCTGCAACACCCAATGCAGGAGCATCCCCCTACTTCCGGGTTCAAGATCGATCGAATAGCCAATCACTAACTCTCTTCGATTCGCCGACGCTTCGATACTCGGTTGATTACCTGCTTGGCCGTCAGAGACAAGAATTAAGGAATCAGGCCGCCCTTCAGATGCTCCAAAACGAACTGAGATTCCATGTTCTCCGTCGGGCAAAGCGAGAACCGGCTCAGCGTTCAACTGACTCCCATCGCTCCTATGGAGCGATTTCCAACCAAATGGATAAGTCGTTCGTAGCTGCACTTGGATCGTCACTGCTGCTCCGGAAGTGTTCCTAAAACTATCCACAATTCGCACGCCACCTCGTTCCTTATCAAACATGAGGTCACGGCTAATTTCAATCCCATCACGATCCTCGAAAAGTGATAGACGGGCTGAATCTGAACCCTCGGCCGGGACGACTTTGGAACCCCGACTTGGTTTGAACTTCTGATCATCAATTAGGAGATTTAAACCCGATTGAAGATATTGTGTCTCGCCTGAGGTAACGGCTCCGTTTGGCGCCGCCCTCCAGAAAAAGCCAAAAGAATCTTGAACTTGGAAGAACCGATCAGGGATCGCAGAAAAGAACTCCCCTTCGGTTTCTTGTGTGAAACCCTTCCTTGTTAAGCCAATAGTGAGCGCGATTGCCGATAAGAGGCAGGTGAGGGTTATTCTGGAATTAGGAACAATCACGACACGTTAAGTTAGCGGCATTCAACCAGTTGGAAACCCAATTTTGCTCTCGAACCCCTCTATTTCAGGCGTTCTTGCGCCCTTAATACACTGAAATTACGATTGAAACCGGATCGAAAGGATCGAATAATCCTTAAAGCTTAAAGTCTCTACCTCTCCTCCTCCCTCTCCGTGAGCGACTCTACCACTAAAATCCTCTACTGCCGCTGCGCCTTTTCGCAGGTCGTTCCCGTCGAAACGAAAGAGCAGGTTCTCGAGAAACTCTGCGAATCGGAGCGGGATTTTGAGTGCGTCTCAGACCTCTGTGAAATGTCCGCCCGCAGAGACGAAAGGATCGGGGAACTGCTCAGAGGAGTTGGAAAAGTGAAAATCGCCGCCTGTTACCCTCGCGCGGTCAAATGGCTTTTTCACCAGGCGGGGATAGAGTTTCCCGATGACGATTCAGTGGAGGTGCTCAACATGAGGGACAGTGACGCGGCCACTGTTATGAATGATTTATTGGACGAATGAAGGACAATAAAAAACCCATACAAATCATTTTATATGAGGGGCTTGGTACGCACCGGGGCACTTCGACGGAGCGTTTCGCGCTTACCGCATCTCTGCTTGATCGAGGTTACAGCGTCAGGAGGGTTTCGGAGAGCGCTCCAAGCGAACCAAATGAATCCGCCTCCTCCATCATCGTATTAGGCCAATTCGAAGGAGCAACCCCCGAGATATCGGATGAGACAGGGGCTTCGAAAATTGAAACCAGAAATATCACTGGCTTGAGCCACGAATCTGTTCTTGAACGGGTCGAGGAAGCACGGGCAACGCTAGACGCTGAGCAAAACCAGCCAGGCGTGAACGGCGCGTGGAAGCCATGGTTCCCTGTAATCGACTACGATCGCTGCACGAACTGCATGCAATGCCTTAGCTTTTGTCTTTTTGACGTCTATGGCGTTGACGAAGAAAAGACAATTCAGGTTCAGAACAACGACAATTGCAAAACAAACTGCCCAGCATGTTCGCGCGTTTGCCCGGAAGTCGCAATCATGTTCCCGAAATATAATACGGGACCCATTAACGGGGAACCAGTCCGCCAAAAAGATGTCGAGCGAGAGAGCATGAAAGTCGATATCACCTCGTTGCTTGGTGGCGATATCTATTCAAGTCTCAGGACACGGAGTGAAAAAGCCAAGTCCCGCTTTTCAAAGGAACGCAGTCCCGACAAAGCCCTTGATGAGCGAAAGCGGTGCATGATCAAACTCCAGCAATCCGGGATCATTCCCCCAGAAGTCTTGGCTGAATTGGACCTCGATTCTCTCCCCTCAGCGGAAGCAATCCAACACAAGGCTGCTGAAATTGCTGAAATGCAAAAACAACAAAAATAAGGGCCTTACTCAACGACCGACTTGATCTGCATTCGAGTGCTAGATTTGATGCGGCCACTTCCCGGTTCAATGGTCTCGATCCGCATCTCATCAACCATCCATATATCCCCGAATTTTTTTCCGTGGAGCACTTCAAAACGACGGACGGGTCGGCCGGAATTATTGTAGCCGATCATTTTCAACATTCCACCGCTGCCCTTATCGATCCAGATATCAGCCGTTGCGTAGGCTCCCAACCCGTCTGGATTCCTCACGCGAACGACCCAACAGTCGCGCTGCTTCACACGATCCAGTTTCACAATTTTGGCGTGAGGCCAATAAAGGAATCTCATCGAAAGATCATCGTAGGTCACATCAGTCCCGCGAATTTGCGCCGCAAATTTCGAGGAAGGAACCGGCTTTAACTCCTCTCCTTCGGTGCCCTCAAATAAACTGAAACCCGAATTCCCAGTGTCGAGATAGATTAGATGCGCCGGCTGATCAAAAATGAATCGAATCGATTCCGGTTTGAGGGACATCAGGAAGGGAACCTTTTTCATCAAACCCATTCTAAGAACACCAGTGAAATCCTGATCATACAGTGTGTAGCTGTAGCGGACGAGCCGCATTACCTCATCGGCATTCAACTGCTCAATCGATTTGTTGAAATTCGGAGGCGAGTCGCCGGCTTCTTCTGACCGGCCGGAAACCGCACTACAAACCAGGATCAGCGACATTAAAAAGGGACGAAAATTCATAACTGCGACCAGAGAATAGATGCGTGAAGTGCCGAACACATGCAAATTTAATTCGGGAAATTTAGAGAAGGGATGATCCTCTCAGCGCAATGGACGGTAATTGGTCGATCCATTATCTTTGTCAGGAATGGAAATTCCCTCTACGAATACTCTGTTTAAAAGGCCGTGGGTAAGCGACCCCGAGCGGTGCTATCTCCTTAACGTTGAAAATTAGATCTTCATAACATAGAGGGCTCCGAACTCGGATTGTTCTCCTCCTTGAAGGGTTCATCTTTCCTTCAACGATAGATCAGTTAACTGCCCAGCTGAAACCCCCGGCTGCGAAAATGCTCACTGAAAATGGTAAGCTATAATGCATCTATAAGTGCCAACAAAAACAAGCACTTTCCATGCAGCGATCTTTCGATAGTTTCTAGCCCGCCAAACAATGAGTGACTTTTCATCGCCTTCTATTGCCGTCATCGGCTCGTTGAATATCGACTACCTGACCAGAGTTGAATGCCTCCCGAGTCCCGGCGAAACGTTAGCCTCCGATTGCCTCGAGCTTTATCACGGCGGAAAAGGCGCCAACCAGGCCATTTCAATCGCACGACAGGGTTGCCAAGCGAGGCTTTATGGCGCGTTAGGGGCTGATGACGCTGGCGTTACCTATCGGAAATCACTAAAAGAAGAGGGTGTCGACGTCACCGGAATTCTAACCGTTCCGAATAAAACTGGAGCTGCATTTATCACCATAGATGACGCCGGCGAAAATACGATTATCACAGCATCGGGAGCAAATGAAAATCTTACCGCAGTGCATCTCCTTGACTCAGCCCCCGAAATAGAAGCTTGTCAGGCTTTGCTTGGACAATTTGAAATACCAACGCTGGCACTAGTTGAAGCAATCGGCATTGCCAATCGCGCTGAAGTGCCCGTTATCGTGAATGCTTCTCCTTTCTTACCGACTTTCCCTTGGAGGGAAATCCAAGTAGACTACGCCATTGCGAATGAGCTGGAAGCTACTGAACTACTAGAGTTCTCTCCCTTTGAGGAGCCGGAGTCCATGTTGCAACAGCGACTCCACGAGATGCACATTGCTCACCTAATTATCACGCGAGGCTCCAAAGATACGATCGTCTTTAGCCCTGGTGGCAATTCCCTCAGGGTCCCTACCCTTCCTGTTCTTCCAGTTGACACAGTTGGTGCAGGTGATGCCTTTGCCGGCTGCTTTGCCGCCCGAATCACGTCTGGAGAAAGTCTCGACGCCGCGGTGAAGGCAGCTAATTGTGCTGGTGCCTTGACCACCTTAGGAAGGGGCGCTCAAGATCCTATTCCGGACCGAGAGCGAGTTAATCAACATGTAGAGCATCTCGTCAAATATGACTAGCGCCCGTTTATTTCTAACGCTTCTTCTCAGTTCTCCCGCCCTTTTAGATGCGGACTTGTGGCCCCAGTTCCGCGGGCCCAGCGGGGACGGTGTTTCTGAAGCCCGCAACGTGCCTTTTGAATTTGGGGAGACGACTAATCTTACGTGGAAAACGAATCTGCCTGGCCGCGGTTATTCCTCGCCGGTTTTTGACGGTGAGTCGCTGTGGCTTACGACTGCAATCGAGATTTTGCCCAACGAAGAGGAACGAATCCAACTTCTGACTCAGGCTGGTGAAGAGGAACGGAAATTCAAACAAAAGCAGGTAGCGAGAAATATCGAGTTAGCCTTGCTCCAAGTGCATTATGATACAGGCCGCCTTTTAAACCAGTTTAAGCTAACTGACATAGACAGGCCGGACCCCATTCACAAGTTTAACAGCTATGCTTCGCCGACTCCGGTTCTTTGTCGTGGCCTTATCATTGCACACTTCGGTACGTTTGGCACTTTCTGTCTCGATAGAGCTACGGGGAAGGAAGTCTGGAGGCGGGAAATCAAAGTGGACCATAGCGTAGGACCAGGAAGCTCCCCATTCATCTATCGCGACCTCGTCATTCTTATCTGTGACGGGACTGACCGGCAGTTCGTAACTGCTCTTGATGTTCGCGACGGCAAGACCGTTTGGACAACGGAACGCCCTGAGATGCGGGCAGAAAGTGGAGATCAAAAAAAGGCCTACAACACCCCTCTCTTAATTACTGATCCAAACGGGAGGGAGCAATTGATCTGCATGGGATCGCAATGGATGGTTAGCTACGCGCCTGGAACCGGAGAAGAAATCTGGAGGTTGGACCATGGATCCGGCTTTTCCGTGGTCCCAAGGCCAGTTTACAGTTCAATAGAGGATTTACTTTTCTTCTCCACAGGGTTCGGAAAGCCTGTCCTCATGGCAGTTCACGCTGATGGGAACGGCGATATCACTGGAAGTGATAAAGTCGCGTGGAGCGAGTCCAAGCGGATTCCTGCGAAGCCTTCACCCCTGCTATTCGAAAAGAATCTCTATACTATCTCAGATGGCGGCATCACAACCTGCTTCAGGGCGTCCGATGGGAGGATTGTTTGGAACGGGCGGATCGATGGAAACTATTCCGCTTCGCCGATCTATGCTGATGGGCGCATATACGTGGCCAGCGAAGAAGGAAAAGTCACGGTTTTCAGCACAGGGGCCGAATATGAGGAACTTGCCAGCAATCAAATAGACGGGTCAATCATGGCCTCACCGGTTCCGCTTAATGAGGCTCTTGTGATACGTTCCGAAAGGTCGATTTACAAATTCCACCCCTAAGCGCAGGTCGGTTTGCTAGCCCGAAATAGCACGCCGGAAAGGATCGCCAGGCGGTGACGCAAAAAAAAAATCCGAAGCGTGACTTTTTGTCACAAAATTGGCAAACTGAAGTATACTTTACTGATTAACCCCATGAAAAGCCACCTACGCAATTTGCTCTTCAGGCTAAGTTTGTCTGTCGTCCTCATTTCCGTTTGTTCCTCAATCGAGGCACGCGAATGGACAAGTACTGACGGGAGGAAAATGAAAGCCATCTTCCTTGGTATCGAGGGAGAAAAATTCAGATTTAAGCTCGCCAGCGGACAGGACGCCTTGGTTCCGGCAGATCGCTTCATTAAGGCGGACCAAGAAGCTGCTCAACGCCTTGCTCTGATTGGTGATGACTCCTACACCATGGCTTCAGCCCGCCAAATCGACGGCCTTCTAGCGAAGCAACTGAAAGCCAACGGATACTCGTCTTTCAACGAACCTCTTCCGGATGATCTATTCGTGCGTCGAGTCTACTTGGATATCACTGGCCGGATACCGACTCGAGAAGAGTTCCTCGAATTCGCTGAAAGCGCCCGCGAAGACAAACGTCAGGCATTGATTGATGAACTCCTACTTTCTCCGGGATATGCGTCCAACATGTTCAACTACTTTGCAGACATGTATCGCCTTCACGCCAGTGACTTCAACAACGGTGTTCGCATGGATCCCTACATGCAATGGTGGCGCGACCAGCTAAAGGCAAATCGACCCTACGATGAGATTGTTGTCGATATGCTTGTTGCGGAAGGAAATGTCGGACAAAATCCGGCAGCGGGTTTCATCCTTCGAGATACCGGAATGGAGTTCGACGCCTTCTCAAACTTTGGACAGGTCATGCTCGGGATCGATATCTCCTGCGCTCAATGCCACGATCACCCGTTTGAAGAGTGGACGCAGGGAGACTTCTACCAAATGGCAGCCTTCTTCGGAAATACCCAGCGCTCGATTCGTCGCTACGGTGGAGGTATGATGAGCGGTGCAGTCACCACGATGCCAAACGCCCCTGATAACTGGCAACGGCAGTTTCAGGAGTGGGCTTATGAGGAAAAGGGAGTTGCGCCTCCACCTGACAACACTTCCAACCGATTCCGTTTCTTTGTATCAGCTCTCGGCTGGAATGTTACTGACAACGAAACGCTTGAGACCGTCCTTCCCCACGACTTTATCGGTAGCGGAGGTAAGCCTAACGAGGTGGCTCGTCCTCGTACGCTGGTTGGAGCCGCCGCTAAAAAAGGCGGGATGACACGCCGCGAATCAGTCGCCCAGTGGTTAACCGCTCCTGAAAACCCACGATTTGCTCTCGTCATCGCTAATCGCATGTGGGATCGAGCCTTCGGTCGCCCTTTGGTTGGGCCGGTCAATGACTTTTCTGACGACATGGTAACGAGAGCTTCACAGGTAGAGGCCCTCAAATTCGTTACCCGCGAAATGCAGCGCGTTGACTATGATCTTCGCGAATTCATGCGAATTCTCTACAATACACGTGCTTACCAGTCGCTTGCTACTAGTGAGGAACCCGACTGGGCTGACGCTTATTACTTCCAAGGACCCATCTTGCGCCGCATGCGTGCTGAACAGGCTTGGGACTCAATGATGGTACTCGCTAACGGCAGCGAGATTGACAACAAGACGGGTGCCGATGGCTCGCTTTACAAAAAGATCCTCAATATCGACTTCAACACAGCCTCCAACGAGGAAGTCTGGGAACATTACGAAGCTTGGAACAGCAATTATGGCGGTCGGGTCGCAAACGCAGTGATATCCAAGGAAACTGGTGACTGGTCCCCGACTTATATCAGCGACAGCCAGTTGCGTGCTTCTGAGCTTCAGCAGCCCGCCCCCGCAGCCTCGATGCTCGACACCTTTGGCCAGTCGGATCGTCGAATTACTGACGATCATAACTACGACGGATCCGTCCCCCAGGTCTTTGCCTTAATGAATGGTTCAGTCACCCGTCAACTGACAGGCTCTTCTTCGAAAGTGGTTTATGATCTGGAAGATCTCGACGGGCCCGACGATAAGGTTCGAGGTGTATTCTTCACCCTACTCAACCGCTTCCCGACTGACGAGGAACTCAAGTTGGGTATGGGCATGATTGAAGACTACGGCGACAACGGTATCAGCGACCTTGCCTGGGCTCTTATGAATAGTCCTGAATTCCTTTACATCCAGTAGCAGAAAACCCATACCCCAAGTTACATTTTTAGAACCATGGATCATATCGCTTCACTAGCCGGAAATGACTGCCAAAGCCGTCGCCTCTTCATGGAAATGTCGGCCAAGTTATCACTGGGGGTTAGCCTCAGTGTTCCCTTCCTTCCTAAGGCTCTCAAAGCTCAGGATGGAGCCAAGGCCAAAAACCTCATCTACATCTACCTCTCCGGAGGAATGACTCACCTCGATACCTTCGATCCGAAACGCGGAGATGTGATGGGTAATTCAGAATCAATCGACTCCCCTGTCGATAACATGAAGTTTGGCAGCCTACTGCCCGGACTAGCGTCTCAAGCTGACAAACTTGCCGTGATCAATTCAATGACCTCAACCAATGGTGCACATGAACAGGGTCAGTACATCATGCGCACCGGCTACGAAAAGCGCGCGACGATCGTCCACCCCACAGTCGGCCCATGGGTGGAACGCCTTCTTGGCAAACGAGGTGAAACACTGCCTGACAGTGTTGTTATCGGTCGGAGCACTTCGAATGCTGGATTCATGGAGCCAGCACTGAGCCCACTACCAATCGCAGATCCAAGCGGAGGGGTTCCAAATACCGATCGCATTGTTGAGGGTGATCGATTCAGCCGCCGCATGGAAATGGCTTCTAAACTCGGCCAGCAATTCACTGAGAAGTTCAGATATGCCGGACCTGATTCCTATGTGGAATACTACCAGCAGGCGAACCAATTATTGAACAGCAATGCTTTGAGTGCGTTCGATATCTCTCGCGAATCAAATCAGGCAGATTATGGAATGAATCGTCTAGGACAGGGTTGTCTCCTTGCTCGTCGCCTTGTCGAAAACGGCGTTCGCGTGGTGGAGGTCATTTCGGGAGGTTGGGACATGCACGTCGGCGTTGATCTTGCCACGCGCTCCAAACTTCCAGAACTAGACGCAGCTGTGAGCACGCTGCTCAAAGATCTTGAATCTCGTGGATTACTTGAGACCACACTTGTTGCTATCGGAACGGAATTTGGGCGCACCCCTGACCTCAATATGAACGATGGTCGGGATCACTATCCTGCCGCTTACTCATGCGTTCTCGCAGGGGGAGGCGTCAAGGGCGGCACCGTATATGGATCAACCGACGGAGCCGGCAAGAAAGTAAAAAGCGATCCGATGAAGCCTGAGGATTTCCTCGCAACCATCGGTTATGGAATGGGCCTTCCCCTTGAGGAGACCATCTACTCGCCCACTCAGCGTCCTTTCACGTTTGCCAACCACGGCGAGCCGGCTACTAAGCTTTTTGGCTGAGATAGACGCACTACATTCGAACTTCGAAACGCCGAGTGGGAACGCTCGGCGTTTTTTGTGTCGATAAACGTTTCACTTGCCTATGCAAAAGGTGCTGAATATTTCCCCTAGTATCTCTTCGATGTCAGTCTTCCCAATAACTTCTCCCACTGATCCCAAAGCATCACGAAGATCTATGGCTACAAATTCGGCAGATTCTCCCGCTTCAAGGCCTAACTTAGCCTTTTCCATCGACTGTAACGCCTTCCCTAGACAAAATTGATGACGCGAATTTATCGCTGTGAGACTAGCTGATTCGATGGGGCCGTTTGCGGAGATTTCACGATAAAGAAGTTCACGAATAGAGTCCGCTGCTGATTCGTCGAGACAGGAAACCCTGATTCCTGGATCCCCTTTCCAATCGCGGTGACTTGGAAGATCCGACTTATTGAGAATCCTGACCACACGAGTTGATTTAGGAATCTCGATTTCATTTACCCTATCACGAGACTCGCTACTATCGATTACAAGTAAAACTAATTCCGCTAGTTCGAGTTCCTGCTGGCTTCGCCGAATCCCTTCTTTTTCTATTTCCCCTTCGCCTTCTCGAATGCCCGCCGTGTCAATCAATCGGATCGGAATCCCATTAAGGTTAATCAGCTCTTCGATAGTGTCCCGCGTTGTCCCGGCCTGTTCATTCACAATAGCTCGATCGAATCCGAGGAAAAGATTTAGCAGACTGGACTTGCCGGCATTTGGGGCACCTACAATTACTGTCTTCAATCCTTCACGAAGGATCTTTCCTTGGTCGGCGGTCGATAAAAGGCTCTTGAGCGATGCCTCAATTGTGTCAAAACGCTCGAAGAGCTTATCCGCAGAATCGGGCGTTATATCCTCCTCAGGGAAATCAATATAAGCTTCGAGGTGCGCTGTAGCTGAAACTAGTGCTTCACGAAGATTCTCAATTTGCTTGCCCAAAACACCCTCGAGTTGCTCCTGCGCTGCTCGAGCGGCAAGCTCGGTTTTGGCGGAGATCAAATCCATAATTGCCTCTGCCTGAGTCAGGTCGATTCGTCCGTTAAAAAATGCTCGTTGTGAAAACTCACCCGCCTCAGCTGGCTCAGCACCGGCTTCCAACACAGCATTCAATACTTGCTTTGTCACCACCACACCTCCGTGGCATCCAAGCTCGATCACATCCTCGCCAGTAAAGCTAGCGGGGCTAGGGAAATAAGTGAGTAAGACGTCGTCAACTTTAGCGCCCTTTGAATCCAAGACGGACCCAAAGTGCTGATGGCGTGGAATCCAATCGCGATGCGATTTTCCGCGAAATACCTTATCACAAACTTTAGCAGCTTCCGGGCCACTAATACGGACTAGCGCTACAGCTCCCATGCCCGGGGGAGAAGCGATCGCGGCAATGGTAGAATTCGTCATGGAGCGGTGCCGGAATGTGTCAGTGATCCCCTATTGTGGCAATACCGAAAAGCCCTAGCTTTACTCCACATCGGTAATCCGCTATCGAATTAGGATAATGTTAATCAAGGAACTGCCAAAAGACGAGCGCCCGCGCGAAAAACTCGCCATCAAGGGCAGTGCCTCCCTCAGTGATGCTGAGATTTTGGCTGTCTTTCTCGGAACAGGCCGAAAAGGAACGAGCGCGATTGAGTTAGGTCGCGAAATGCTAAAAAACTTTGGTTCCTTGAGAAATCTTTCCCGAGCTTCTGTCGAAGAACTCACCTCTGTAGGAGGTATTGGTCCAGCAAAAGCCGCTCAACTCGCTGCGATCTTCGAATTTGGTCAACGTCTCGCTCGCGAAACCCTCAACAACCGCCCTATCACCTGCCCAGAAGACGTGTTTGAACTAGTTGGTAAGGAAATGCAGTGCCTATCACAAGAGTCAGTTAGGACTATCTTGCTAAACCACAAGAAGTGCCTCATCCAAATTGCAGAGATTTTTGTAGGGACTGGAAACCAATCGTTCGCTAATCCTCCGGAAATCTTGCGCAAAGCGATTGGTCACGCCGCCAGCTCGATGATCCTCATACACAATCACCCTTCTGGTGATCCTTCACCGAGCCATTCGGATCACCAGGTTACTCAAAAAATGAAAGCGGCCTGCAACGCGGTTGGCCTTGAATTCGCGGACCACATTGTTATTGGTTCTATAGCCAATTCTTCCGGGCAATTCTACTTCAGCTTTAGAGAAGCAGGCCTTATATAGTTCTCGTCTCCCATGCCGATTCATCCCTCAGCCATCGTCTCAAAAACCGCCAAGCTAGGTGAAAATATAACCATCGGGCCCTTCGCGATTATCGCAGACGACGTCGTCGTAGGTGACGGCTGCCGAGTCGATGCCGCGGCTCAGCTCATGAATGGTTCTCGAGTCGGAAACAACTGTCGGATCGGGTCGGGATCCCTCATAAGTGCTGACCCCCACTACATAGGCTTTGATGAGTCCATCACTAGTGGAGTTGTCATCGGCGACAACAACATTATTCGCGAATATGTCACGCTACATCGAAGTGTCGAACCGGGGGGCACTACAGTAATCGGAAACGACAATTTCCTCATGAACGGCGCTCATGTCGGCCATGATTGCATCCTTGGGAATGGTAATACGCTTGCCAATAACGCATTACTTGGTGGACACGTTAGCGTAGGTGATTTTTGTTTTTTAGGTGGAGGATCAGCCTTCCACCAGTTTGTGAGGATTGGGAGTTACGTCATGGCTCAGGGATTAGCCGGGGCTTCTCTCGACGTCCCGCCTTACCTTATCATCGCCGGGATCAATAATGTATTTGGCATCAACACTGTGGGTTTAAAACGCGCAGGGCTCGACCAAGCCGCGCGCAAGGGAATTAAGGAGGCCTATCAGCGAATCTATCGAGGATCAAAGACTCTTGCAGAAGTTCTAGAAGCTTCCGAATCCGAAGTTTTCATACCTGAAGTGGAGGCATTTTATGACTTTTTCCGGAATAAGTCGACGAGAGGCGTTTTAATCAGGTCGAAATAACTCGTAAAATTTTATTAAGCAAATTTAACTAAATAGCCTCAAAAATTGCTATTTTCGCCGTTTTTGTCGCTTTGAGGCTAAATCAGATTTGGTAATTTGGTAAAGTGGAGGCATATTTACTCACTCCCTACGGCCGCTTTGATCAATTCGTCCGACAGCTTTACCTCTTTGTTTCTGCGATGGATGCGCTCTGCTGCCATTATGCGCATCTTCGTTTCTGCAGCACTTCTGTCCCTAACTCTGGAATCCTTTGCGCAGACTGTGCAAAATGTTGAGATCGACAGCGATTTTTCTGAATACGATCAGGGAATGGATATTGCCAAGGCTTGGGGCGATGTGTTTGTTACCTACGGTGATATCACTATCCAAGCGGGTCAGGTGGAGTTTCACCGCAAAACGGGAAAGATTTTTGCCAGAGACAACGTTCGGGCGTTCACGGGAAGTGAAACAGTGGATGCCGAAGAGATCATCTACAACATCCACACTGGGGAAATGACGACGAGCCAGTTTAAGAGCTCCCTCGAACCTTTATTTTACACCTCTGACCGTATCGCAAAACCTGACGAGGCGAGAGATGGGCCCCTTACCCTGCTGAACTCAAGTTTTACCACCCACGACTCCGCAAATCCCAATTTTCGGGTAAGCGTCAAAAAACTAGAAATCTACCCTGAGGACAAAATGGTTCTTTACGGAGCCAAAGTTAACATCGGCAAAATCCCGGTGATGTGGTTTCCTTATTTTGTTCAGCCACTTGAGGATGAGCTTGGTTACTACTTCACCCCTGGTTGGAATTCGCCCTGGGGGGCATTTCTGCTCAATCAGTATGGTTTTAAATTGGGAAGCGACTATCTTGGCAAAACTCAGCTGGACGTTCGATCTGATCGAGGAATTGCTGGCGGATTAGAAATCAAAGACCGCAGCTTTGACAATTCTTCCCAAATTGGAACGCTTAGGCTCTATTATGCCAGTGACGATAATCCTCAATTACCGTTTATAGGCGACGTTCGAACAACGCCTGTCGACTCCAATCGTTATCGCATCAACCTCCAGCATCGAGTTTACCTTCCCGGAGCTAAGGACGAAACCTTCTACGTTGATTTCGATATCAACAAGTTAAGTGACCAATTCTTTTACGAAGATTTCTTTCCGGGTGAGTTTCGTGTTGATCCAAAACCCGACAACCTGATTAATCTCAACAAGGTTTTCACTCAGGGTGAGATATCATTAACGAGTCGATTTCAGTTCAACGAGTTCTTCCAGAGTGACACGAGGACTCCTGAGCTTGCTCTTGATTTCATTCGGACTCCATTGGGCAAGACTGGTTTCTTCTACAGTGGTTTTACCACTTACGGTATTCTCGACGAAGAACTCGATGAGGAGTCGATTCTCGCTAGTGAGCCTGATCCTTCGGGCTACAACCGATTTCAGTCATACCACGAGTTCATTTTTCCCACTAAAGTTGGAATTCTTGATATCGTGCCTCGAGCCGGTGCCGGCTACGCTAATTATTCCAGCTTCGACGTTCCCGGCTTAAGCTCTTTTGAGAGTACTAGTATGCATGCTGGCTTGGACCTTTCATTCAAACTCTCAAAACGTTCTCACGACATCTATAATCGAGCGCTCGGGTTAGACGGGCTCCTTCACGTGGTTCGTCCTTATCTCAATTATTCATTTGTCTCTACTGACCAAATCGATGGCCGCTTCTCTCCAATTGACCGCTTGACGCCGTCAACCCGACTGCGCCCAATTGATCTTCCCCTCTACACTTCGATCGACGATTTACGTAACTGGCAGATCTTTCGTGCCGGTGTTTCACAGCAGTGGTATACCCGCCGCAATGGTTCAACCTACCGCTGGCTGACGCTTGATAACTACATGGATTTTTATGCGGATGATCCCGAGTTTAATCGAAACGTATCAAACTTTTTTACTGACATTCGGTGGTATCCGCTTCCATGGCTATATACAACGACCACAGCACAGCTGCCCGTTTCCAGCAACACACAGAGCTTCTCGGAATTGAGTACCTACATTGGCGTGACACCTACTGATTGGTTTCAGGTCGAGCTTGGCCACTACTTCATTAACGACCATCCTTTCTTTAGAGACTCAAGCTTGCTGACTGTTGATACATACACGCGACTGAGTGATAACTGGGGCTTCAGCACTAGTCACCGGTTCGAGGCAGATGATAGCACGCTGGAGTATCAGCAATACAGTATTCATCGTGATCTTGCCAGTTCCACTGCCACTCTTGGAGGAATCGTCCGAGATAACCGAAGCGGTGAGAATGAATACGGTGTTCTATTCAGCCTGACTTTAAAAGCGTTCCCAAAGGTTAGGCTGCCCGTGGACTTTCAGCCTGGGGGCTTAAGTGCCGAAAATAACTAGAGCTAGATGCTTCGAAAACGTATCACCGTTTGAACCGTTTCTAGCCATTTGTCGGGAAGTTGAGCGATTGATATCGGTCCTTTATTTCTCTTACAGCGAAACAGGGTATGGCTGCTACCGAAATCAGGATACCCAAAAACACAGGGCGCGAGCGCTAGCGAAATCCTCAGCGATCGAACTGAGCATCGAAGATGATCTTCGATGGCGGAAAGTCTGCCCTTTTCACAAACTCAGCAGATTCTGTTGCGCCTGCCTCTCGGTCCATGCCTCCGTCTTCCCATTCAACTGAAAGAGGGCCTGCATACTCGATGTCATTCAAGGCGCGGATAATCTTCTCAAATTTGATATTGCCTCGGCCCACCGATTTGAAATCCCAGAACCTTTTCCGGTTGTGGAAGTCAACATGGCCACCAAAGACACCGGCGTCGCAGGGTTGATCGGACCAATAGACGTCCTTCATATGGACGTGATTTATCCGATCAGAGAAACGATAGATGAATTCAACATAATCGACACCTTGATAGCCGAAGTGGCTGGGATCGTAGTTAAATCCAAAGGCTGGATGGTAATCAATCGCCTCAAGAGCCCGTTCCGCGGAAGCGATATCAAAAGCAATTTCAGTGGGATGAACCTCAAGTCCGAACTTTACCCCATTCTCCTGAAATACATCCATGATGGGGCCAAAGCGGTCAGCAAAGTCTTTGAATCCATCCTCAATCTGGCCCGGGAGAACAGGAGGAAAGGAGTATAGGAGATGCCAAATCGAAGAGCCGGTAAATCCATTCACAACGCCCACCCCGAACTCTTTCGCTGCAATAGCAGTCTTTTTGAGCTCTTCAGCAGCCCTTTGCCTTACCTGCTCGGGATCTCCATCTCCCCAGATATAATCAGGCAGAATTTGCTGATGACGCGCATCGATACGGTCGCACACTGCCTGACCCACAAGGTGACTGGAAATGGCATAGCATTTCATCTCATGCTTTTCGAGCAGCGCACGCTTCGCTTCGCAGTAAGCGGCGTCTGCCTTGTCGACTTCGAAGTGATCTCCCCAACAAGCGAGCTCGACTCCGTCGTAGCCCATTTCCTTGGCTTTTACGATCGCCGTTTCGCAATCAAGATCGGCCCACTGGCCGGTAAACAATGTGACAGGTCTTCCCATGGATTTAACAATTAATGTCCGAAGATAAGGTTTGAAGAGTGATACCGTTTTGCCCCCCCCGTTTCAAGCCGTATTTCGAGGAATACAATAGGGTGGTGAAATAGCCCTTCGAAGGCAGCCCAACGCTCTCTGAATGCCTGCCTCCCGCCCCACTGCGGGAGGGCTTTTTAGCCGTCTAATTTCCCCTAAAACGTTGCGGTCGCACCAATGTGGAAACGACCCGACTCATCAACTACGACGTCCTCAGTATACACAGGATAGCCGTAATCGAGGCGGAGACGGAACCAATCGCTGTAGTCCCAGCGCATCCCGATTCCAACTGATCCAATTTCAAAACTGCCCGCCTCCTGTGGCAAGAGTTCTTCGTTTCCAAGATTTGCGGCATCAAAGAAGCCCAAAAACTGCAAGCTATCGCTCTCATTTTCCCAGTCGAGAATGCGACCCAGAGACATAGGCGGAGCGTAAATCTCTACCGTGCCCCAGAAACCGTGATCCCCGCGAATAGAGCTTTCATCGTAACCCCTCACGGTTGCGTAACCACCAGCACCTAACTGTTCAGAAGGTTGAAGATTGCCGTCTGACAACTGCCCCTGGACTTTGAGTCGCGCGGACCAACCTCGGTCACCAAGGCGCTGACGGTGTTCAATACCGCCCACCCCATAGAAATAATCAGCTGTAGACGGAGACCGTGATAAGCCAAAAACTTCGTCAGAGTTGTGGTTGCTGATTCCGCCCGGCGAGTAGACGCCGCGTAGATCAAGTTCAGTAACGCCACGCTTGTGCTGAATCTTCTCGTTGTAGGCGACGCTAAATTGGAAGATTTCGGCGGTTGAACCAAATAATTGGCTTGAACCTGCGTTGTCTGGATCGATGAATTCGAGGTTGCTTCCGTTCGACTTGAAGTCGAATCCGAGGACCATTTCGCGTTCACGGTTTGCCTGGCCTTGGAGCGGTATGCCGTAACGGGCGCTCATCTGAAGATTATTGCCGTCCGAATCTAAAGTTCCACCCGGTCCGGCCTGCACGATAGGGTCAGAGTCAATTTCAACGAATGAACCGAAGAAGGTCACCCAGTGTCTCCAAGGAAGCGCACGCGTGTAAATCAGAGAACTTCCCCTGACGTGTTCAAAGTTTAAGTCAGCGGTATATTGGTAGCTGAGAGAGTCGCTGGGCCCTAAAAGCTCACCAAAGTTAAATCCTGCCACTATGCGGTCCTGGCCAAGAAAATCGGTCCCGGAATCCTCGTAGCCGACATAGAACCAGTCGCCTCTCGATTCATAACTCCTCAAGATCACATCGGTTGTCCCAAACTCGAGTCCAGGGGCGTAGACCATGTCGACTTTGCGGTAAGGTGACCGATTGACCCACGAAAGGTCTCTGAGGACCTCAGATGCGCGGATCACCTCACCTTCTCTAATTCGCATTTGATTGCGGATGAATTCCTCAGTGTCCGCATCTGCACCTTCTACACGAATACGGGCAAGCTCCGACTCGATCACAACTAGCTGCACGACTCCGGACGTAATGTCCTGTTCCGGGAGTAAAACATCAACTACGGGACGGTCGCCTTTTCGATAAGCAACAATCACGTCCCGGACCAAGCGGTCCAGTGCAGAAAGTGACACAGGTTTTCCAATGTAATTTTGAAGAACATTACCTACGGCTGGTGGGAAATCTTCAAAATCGTGCCAGATTCCCTCTACTCCAGGCCACCCATCGAGTCGAACCTCACCAGGGCTTGGAAGAAGAACAACACCGAGCAGCTGGTTAACCAAATATTCATCTTGACTAGGTCCGAATGAAGAGCCCCTTCCACCGGCACTGGCAAGATCAAAACGGCCCAGCTCGTCGACATCGATTGGACCCTCCCCACCACCGGAATCCAATACTAACTGAGTCTGCTGGACTTGCGTTTGCACCTGTGGGGGGAGCACGTCCACCAGTATTTCGGTCCCGTATTGGTCGGTAATCGTACTCTGGCCGAAAGCAGAGCAGGCGGCGGAAATCACTGCAAGCACTGCAAAGCCGGATACAAATCGTTGGATTCTCATCATCGGGTTGGGGTGAAGGCCCTAAAACGCACCTTCAGAAACTCTAATCGATTAACACACGTTAATAGCATTTAAAAAGGTTTTTTTAGAATTTTTTTCGATCGTTCTCAGGACGAGTGGAGCGTAAGGTGTTGAATTCGACTTGCAAAGGAAATCGACGAAATGCTCATTGATACCCACGCTCATCTCGCTTCCTCGAAATACGAGGGAGAGATCAACTCAATCGTTACCGCTGCCACTTCGGCCGGGGTGGGTCGGATCGTCGCCATTGCATGCGATCTTGAGGACTCCCACCAAAATCTCTCGCTCTCGCGTGACTACCCATCGGTAGTCGCTCCTACGGCAGGAATTCATCCACTCTATGTCCATGAGACGAAAGAAGGATGGCTTCAGGAGCTTACCAAACTTGCCGGAGAACCAGGAATTGCGGCGCTCGGAGAGATTGGACTCGATTACTTCCACCCCCCTCCTGAAGCGTTCACCGAAGAAAACTGGCGATACAAACAATGGGAGATTTTTGAGCAACAATTACAACTTTCCATCGAAAGCGATCTCCCCGTTGTGATTCACCAGCGGAATAGCGCTGACGACGTAACCTCCGTTCTAAGACAATTCCCCAAGGCTCGAGCAGTTTTGCATTGCTTCACCGGGACGACTCAAGAGGCAGAGGCAGCTCTAGAAATGGGGCATTTTCTCTCTTTCACAGGAATCCTGACCTTCCCAAACGCTCCGGAGGTCCGTGCGGTTGCTTCCATGACACCTCAGGACCGTATCATGTTGGAGACCGACAGCCCCTTTCTCGCACCCGTCCCCTTTCGCGGCAAGCGATGCGAGCCGTCCATGATCACCCACACCGCTTCGACCCTTGCGGAAATCCATAAGGTGAGCGCCGGTGAGATCGCCGAACTCACGACACGTAACGCCGAGTCCTTTTTCAATCTCTGCCCAAATCATTCCGATTTGAACTAGCGCTTCGCTTGGGCGGAAGATGCTTGGGGGCGGCCCAAAAGCGCACAAATCGGGCCAGTCTACGCGCTCTTAAATCACATTTTAGTTGCCAGAGTAAAATGCAATCCGCCCTGCCAAACAGTGGCAAAAACATGGCCCTTAAATCGGCGGGACGCTTTGAGATAGTCATATACTTCCTCTGCAGCATCAGAAAAAAGCCGCTTTATGAGATCGAAAAGAGTTTCTGGCGCCCTCGTCCGTTATGGCTTCGCTGAATCAATGGAGGCTTGCATCTCCTTAAGGTCGTCTTCTCCAATCACTTTAATCCCGAGGCTTTCTGCTTTGTCGCGTTTAGCGCCTCCTCCCTCTCCCGCCAAGAGAAAGTCTGTATTTTTGCTGACTGAACCAGAAACCTTCCCCCCATTCACTTGAATCGATTCTTTGATCTGATCACGAGGAGACGAGAGAGTTCCAGTGATCACGAACGTTTTTCCGGCTATCGGATTCAAACCATTAGCCTCACCGATGGCTGAAATAGGCGCATAATTATCTGAGGCTGGATTAATACCGATTTCGCCTAGTCGTTCTAGTGCCCGTTCGCCTTCTGGCGAATCAAAAAACAACCCTACATTCCTTGCCACAGTCGGACCGACTTCACCCGCTATTCCATAAGGTGCGAGGAGTTCATTGTCCTCTTTCCTCTCCCCGGTTTTTAGACTCTTTAACTCTTCAAGGATCTCAGATTGCTTCAATTGAGAAAGATTCTCATGGATACGAGAAAGCTCTCTGGCGGCCGATTCTCCTACTTGGGGTATCCCAAGGGCATAGATCCATCGATTTAGAGAGGCTTTTTTTGCCCTCTGGAGGGCCGTTGCGATACTCTCGGCTTTCTTTGCACCAAGCACTCTCGGGTTTTCTTCGGTTCCCAAATTTAATTGCGCCAACTCTTCCACACCAACTGAGAAAAGATCCAAGGCCTCGTGTATCAATCCTCTCTCGATCAATTTCTCAGCCACAATATTGCCAACACCCTCGACGTCGAGCGCCTTTCGACTGACGAATTGCTTAATTCGGTTTGCAGATTTGGCCGGACAATCAGGATTCGGACACTTCCAAGCGACAAAACCTTCAATACGGATGATCTCACTCCCACAGCTTGGACATTTCCCGCCAACCGCTTCGTAAATGTCGTATTTCCGCGATCCATCACCTCGTTTTTCAGGCAGCACTTTCACCACAGCAGGAATGATCTCTCCTGCCTTCTCAACGAGAACGGCATCCCCAATTCTGACATCCTTGCGATCGATCTCGTCCTGATTATGAAGGGTTGCGCGACTGACAGTTGTCCCGGAGACAAGAATCGGGTCAAGTTCAGCCACCGGAGTCAAGACTCCCGTTCTGCCGACCTGAATTGTAATATCCTGTATCACGGTTTCCTTCTGCTCAGGAGGATACTTAAAGGCGGCTGCCCATCTTGGAGCTCTTGAAGTCTCTCCAAGGGACAACTGTTGCTCACGACTGACAACCTTGATAACTGCACCATCTGTCTCATAGGGTAGATCACGACGCTTCACGCCAAGTTCCCTCACGACTTCGAGTACACCAGTTAGAGAATCCCTCACCCAAATCGGAGAGTTTACCGGAATACCAAAATCAGAAATCAATTGCTGAAAATCGAGGATAGATTCTACCACTACGCCGTCTAGCCGACCCATTCCATGGGCCATAAATTCCAGTGGTCGCTTGGCTACCTCCCTCGAATCCAGGAGCTTTAGAGTGCCCGCAGTGGCGTTGCGCGGGTTTTTAAACGTCGAAAGCCCCTCTTCCTCCCGAGACTGGTTAAGAATCGCGAAACGCTCGTTCGCCATAAAAATTTCTCCACGCACCTCTAGCCATTCCGGAGCTTCCTCAGGAAGCCTCAACGGCACATTCCCAATCGTTCGGACATTCTCGGTAATATCGTCACCCGTTACACCATCACCTCGGGTGACCGCAAACGCCAACTCTCCTCGCTGATAATGGAGAGCCACCGCAACACCATCGATCTTTGGCTCAATCACCACTTCGACATGGTTCAGGTTTAGAAGTCTCTGTAGACGCTGATAAGCGTCCGTAAGCTCCTCCTCGGAAAAAACATCATCGATACTGAGCATCCGCGAAAAGTGTTTCCGCTGCTCAAAACCTTCGATCGGCTCACCACCGACCCGACGAGTTGGCGAATTTGGCGAGGCAAGCTCAGGAAACTCCTCTTCCAGCAGCTCAAGGCTGCGGAACATTATATCGTAGTCACTATCCGAAATATCCGAATTGCCCTCAACATAGTAGAGGCGATTGTGGCGCTCCAACTCTGTTGAGAGCCGCTTAATCTCCCCGCGCGCTTCATCTAGAGTCATCTCGATCCCTCAGAAACGAAGCCCTTAATCGTCGTGGCGTGAAATTTCATCCTCGAGCCTTTCACTGAGCCATTGTTTGATCATACTCTGATAGTTCAAATAGCGGCGTCTGGCCAGACGCTTTATCCGACTTAGCATTTGAGGGTCAAACCGCAAAGTAATCGTTGTTGATTCTCTAACGTTTTGCCGATGCAACGATGCATTCATTAATCGAGCATCGAGCGAATGGCTGGACCAGAAGGAGGCTTCCGCAGCCTCATTCTCAAATTCAGGGATCTCACTCCAAGTTTGGATTGTTTTCACAGGTCAGGAAACGGTTAGTTTAGCTTCAGTTTCGGCCTAGAGCCACTCAGCATTTTTGCGCTCGTAAAACGACGACTCGTCATTGGTCATGTCCCGGCAGAAAATGACCCGATAATTTTTCCCGTCAGTCCAAAACACAGAAAACAGGTAACGATTCGAAAGAGTTTTTCCAAGAGCAAAATAACGAGCCTCACCATCACTGGAGTCAGATTCGGGAAGCAGTCGAATGGAAAAAGGGTCCTCGAACGCCTCCTCCACCTCTCGGGGAGGAATGTCCTTCAGGTCAAAATGGCAGTCAATCCAATCAAATTCCATAGCGCAGCTAGAGGAACGTCCAACCTACTGTGGCGGAGCCGTTCACTCAATCTCAGGCTAGGGTGATCGCCAATAGAAATCAATTATCAAAGCCCCTTTTCTCTAAGATCTACTTGGATGAAACAAGATTTCTCTAAAGTTTCAATTCTATTTATCGTCAATTTATATTCAATAAGCAAAAACGAGTTCGCACTTCTTACCAAGGCGAAACGCCGCAGCCATCCCTGTCACCGCACCCTCGCCTCCGATATCTCCGGACCAATCCTTGCCTCAGCTCCTTTTCCAAAACCTTCTGCCTAATCTCCGGATTCCAACCCAAGCCAATCTTTCATTAAACCATGGCATCACGATCGAACGCTAACTTGTGGGCGAATTAAGATCTTTTCCTGCAAGACAAGAGGTGTTCCTTCGTCAATATTATCAGGGAAAGCTATATCCCTGATTTCTCTATGAAACTTCTCTCAGCAACCATTCTCCTTACCCTCAGCCTATTCTTGGTATCATCACCCCTAATGGCAGAAACCGCCCTTGAGATTGCCAAGAAACATGACCTGAAAAAAATATCCGCGCTGAACGCCTATCTAAAAGCCGATGTCGATGACGAGGAGCGCGATCTAGCGCTCGGCATTTTAGTGGATGCAAGCATGGACCTGGGAGAGCTTGCGCCAGTTCCTGATCTTCTGGCCCAGCGTTATGATCTTCAAAACAAGGGCCCTGAGGCTGACCTTCAGTTGATCGTAACTAAAATCATCAGGCCATTCATTGAATCAGCCAGTGCCACTAATCAGCGCGACAAGGCAAAAGCTTTTGTCGCTCGCGTCAAGGAAGACTTCTCAACCAATCCTCAATCAGCTCAACTCAATCAGTTTGTCGACCAACTTTCTTCAGAGCTTTACCGCCCAGGTGTCGGTGACACGATGAATTTTAGTTTCACTGATTTAAGCGGCAATGAAGTGGATCTCTCAAAGATGCAAGATAAAGTCATCTTAGTCGATTTTTGGGCAACTTGGTGCGGACCTTGTGTTGCTGAAATGCCGAAAGTAATTGAAGTCTACAATTCCTACCATAAAAAGGGATTCGATGTTATCGGCATCTCACTGGATGAGGATAAGGGCGCACTGGAAGAGTTTATCAAGAGCAATAAAATGCCTTGGCCGCAGTACTACGATGGCAAAGGTTGGGCGAATGATTTAGCCAAGCAGTACGGAATTGGCAGCATCCCTGCCACCTTCCTTATCGGAAAAGACGGCAAAGTCGTTGCTTCCAACCTGCGTGGAGAAGCACTTGAAAAAGCCGTAGAAGACTCCCTTAAAGGAGAATAAGCCTCCTTATTGAGCCTTTCTTTTTTCAATTTGTTTTCCGCTTTGAACAGCTGAAACTGATTTGGCGTTTCTGATTTACGTTTGCCAAATCCTACGATAATTGCTCCGCCTTATGATTTCCAAAAATCGTATCGACCGACGTTTTGAAACTCTCCGCAACGAAGGAAAATCTGCGTTTGTTTCCTACATCTGTGCTGGCGACCCGAGCATGGATCATTCCTTGGAAATCATGCATGCCCTCGAAAGGGCCGGAACCGACATAATCGAGTTGGGAATCCCGTTTTCTGACCCCATGGCGGACGGAATCGTTAATCAGATGGCCGCTCATCGGGCGCTTGAGGCCGGCGGCTCGACAATCGGCGTACTCGAGTTGATTCGCCGTTTCCGGGAGGACTCCGAAACACCTATTGTTCTCTTCACCTACCTAAACCCGGTCTACACCTATGGATTTGAAGCTTTCCACCGCGACGCGGCCGAGGCTGGGGCCGATGGAGTGTTGTTGCTCGACCTTCCACCGGATGAGGTAGCAAGGAATGAAGAACTCAAAGAAACTGACGTACTGAAGCATATCAGATTAATCGCACCCACGACTCCCGAAGAACGAATTCCTCAACTGGCTGGCAGCAGCGAAGGTTTCATCTACTATGTCTCACGCGCCGGCGTGACCGGTGCTCAAGAGGATCTTGCCGAAGGAATCACCCAGAATGTGGCCACGATTCAGCAGCATGCTGAGGTCCCTGTTGTCGTCGGGTTTGGCATCTCGACCCCAGAACAATCTGCCGAAGTTGCCCGCTCCGCAGACGGTGTAGTTGTCGGTAGCGCGATAGTGCGCCAGATCGAAGCTAATGTTGATGCTGAAGACCTTGCCTCGAAGGTTGAAGCCTTCGTCAAACCGCTTGTGGACAGTGCCAAGTCGGTCTAATTTCAACGGCAGGCGGACGCCTGGTTGAACTGATGCTCAAATTCACCAAAATGAACGGTGCTGGCAACGATTTTGTCGTTGTTGATAATCGTGACAACTCTCTCTTTCTAAGCGAGGATCAGATAAAGCGCTTATGCGACAGACAACGCGGCGTTGGGGCTGACGGCTTCCTTGCCGTTGAGCCTTCCCAGAACGGTGCCGATTACCGAATGCGTTACTACAACGCCGATGGTGGCGAAGCAGAAATGTGTGGTAATGGTGCGCGCTGCTTTGCGCGCTTCGTGAATCAACTCGAAGGAAATAGTCTGACTGAGACGAACTTCGAAACCATAGCAGGTGTCATCAAGGGAGAGTTCCTAAACGATGAGGTTCGGATTCAATTGAGCAAGCCGTTTGACTTCGCCCTTAACGAAACCTTAGAAATTAAGGACCGCAAGAGACTCGTTCACTCGGTAAACACGGGAGTGCCACATGCTGTCATTTTCGTCGATGAACTGGCCTCGGTTGATGTCTGTGCTCTGGGTGCCGCCACCCGGCATCATGACCACTTCGCCCCGACTGGAACTAATGTGAATTTTGTTCAAATTATTGAACCGGGGTCTATCTGCATACGGACTTTCGAACGGGGAGTTGAAGCCGAAACCCTAGCTTGTGGCACCGGAATGGTAGCCTGCTCCATCGTCCATCACGAGATTTCAGACGTTCCCAGTCCTATTCGTGTCACGGTAGCAGGCGGAGATACTCTCGAAGTCGGATTTGACCGTGTCAGCGAGGGGGCTTATGAAAACGTAACCTTGTTGGGTCCCGCAGAATTTACCTTTGAAGGTATTTTGGAAACTATCTGATCAAACCTACACGTTCCATGTTTTCAGGAGCACATACCGCACTTGTCACCCCATTCTCTGATCACGGCATCATTGATACCGAAGCCTTCCGCAGCCTAATCGATAAGCAGTTCGAAAACGGCATCAGCGGCATCGTGCCGGTAGGAACAACCGGAGAGTCCGCCACCCTCTCGGTCGAAGAGCATCACCGAGTCATCGAAATCGCTGCACAACAGGCAGACAAGCGCGGCCTTGTGATTGCAGGAACAGGGTCGAACTCAACGCGCGAGGCTGTTGAAATGACACAGTCAGCCGAACTCGCAGGAGCAGATGCGGCTCTACTTGTGACCCCCTACTACAATAAGCCGTCTCAGGAGGGTCTCTTCCAGCATTACAAAGCAATCGCTCAATCAACGGAATTACCGCTGATGCTCTATTCTATTCCAGGGCGCTGCCACATCTCTATCGAGATCGACACGGTGGTTCGTCTTGCCGAAGCTTGTCCCAACATCAAAGCGATTAAGGAAGCAGGCGGGGTCACGGAAAGGGTTCTGCAATTGAGAGCTGCCTTGCCTGAAAGTTTCGATATACTCAGTGGAGACGACGCTCTTACTGTGGAGTTTATGAAGGCGGGAGCGGTGGGCGTGGTTTCGGTTGCTTCCAACCTGATTCCCAAAGCGATGGCAACCCTTTGCCAGGCAATGCTAGAAGAAAGAATCGAGGACGCTGAGGCAATTCATGCTCGCTACCACAATCTTTTTGAAAGTTTTCTTAAACTCGATACCAATCCAGTGCCTATTAAGGCAGCGCTGGGCTTAACCGGAGAATGTTCACCAAGCCTACGTCTCCCTATGGTTCAAATGTCCAGTGAGAAAGTCGAGGAACTGCGTCTAACTCTCGCTTCTCTCGATCTCGTTTGATCTCGAGTTCTTTTTATGTCTGAGGTAACAGGCCTCATCTTTCACTCTCCACCCACCTGATATTATGATAAATGTTCTTGTGACTGGTTGTCGCGGACGCATGGGCCAAGCAGTCGCCGCCAGTGTTGGCGATGATCCCGACACTCGCGTTGCCGCTGGAATTGACTTGGGGGATTCCCTAGAGGAAGCCCTCGCTAAATCTGACACGGTGATTGATTTCACCCTTCCCACCTTCACTGATGACCTTATCGAAAGCTGCGTCGATGCCGGTAAGTCACTTGTCATGGGAACGACAGGCCACGATGACGCTCAACTTAAGTTAATTCGCGAAGCTGCTGATCGCATTCCAATCGTCCACGCACCCAACTTCTCAGTTGGAGTGAATACACTTTTCTGGCTGACGCGCAAAGCGACCGAAATTATCGGGAACGATTTTGATCTAGAGGTTGTGGAGATGCACCACCGGCAAAAGAAGGACTCACCTAGCGGGACCGCACGGAGACTCGCCGAAATTCTCGCGGAGGTTCGTAACCTTTCGTATGAAAATGACTGCAGACACGGGCGTTTCGGAGACGTCGGAGCTCGCACCAACACCGAGATTGGCGTCCACGCGCTCCGCGGAGGTGACGTTGTAGGAGACCATACCGTAATTTACGCAGGAGAGGGAGAGCGCGTGGAATTGACCCACAAAGCCTCCAGCCGTCTAACCTTCGCAAAGGGTGCGCTGCGGGCTGCTAAGTGGCTTCATCAAAACGATTTCGAGTCAGGCCTCTACGATATGGAAGACGTTCTTGGGCTCCGCGAAGGCTGAATTTACCGGCGACTTTACATGGCAAAAGTTGGAATCGGCCTCGGCGCTAACCTTGGCGATAGGAAGGCCAATCTCATTGAGGCTATCCGGTGCCTCAAGGGAGCAAGGTGCTCAGAACACTTGCTGGTTTCAGGACTCTACGAAACAACTCCGATCGATTGCCCTCCAGGTTCACCTGATTTCTACAACTGCGTGGTCGAAATCGAAACGAATCTATCGCCCCTTGAGCTTCTTGACTTCACTCAATCGATCGAGACGGAACTGGGGCGCCCTCGGAAGAGGCGCCTTAATGATCCGCGACCGGTCGATCTGGACCTCCTTTACTTTGAGAATGTCACCCTTGAATCTGAGCATCTCACCATTCCCCACCCAAGGATAAGCGAACGTGCCTTCGTTTTGAAGCCTCTCAAAGAAATTTGCCCCGAATTCGCTTCGAGAGGCACGCCAACCGACATAGACGCGCAGCCAGTGACAAGGCTCATGGGCAGCGATTGGTTTATCTCTTCCTAATCCGTTTATTATTAAATGGTAAGATGTATTTTATACACTTCTATATGAGACCTGAATCTGTTGCCTGTATTGGACTTTCTAGCTGAGACGCTTTCATCTCCCGCGCTAATTCTTTGGTTTCAGAAAGGGCACCCCCATGTTCCGCGGCTATTGAAAGGATATATCCCTCAATCTCCTGGTGGTTTCCTACCTCCTAGTAGAGCCATATCAATGACCGCCCGGCCAGCACGTGTCGGAAAGACTAAGAGACCACGCGATCGATAGGCAGGATAATCCAGCGACTAATCGACGCCAACCCAGAAAATGCCGGCCCGCTGTTTCAAATGGGTAACCAACACGCCGTGTAGAGATTACACCCTACTGGAATTTTCGGTAAGCCACCTTAACCGACCAAAGGCACAGCGTCCTTAGTCTTTACCTGAAAACCATACTTTAACTCATCCGGAAGATCGCATATCTCCCTAACAGCATCGAAAAGAGCGTCAAAGTTTTCGTTATCCACGAAGATATCTCCAATTAGAAGATCGGTGAGAGTGGGGCGTAGATCTGGGTTGGCTTTGACCAACTTTCCGAAACTAAAGTCAGGATGATAAAAGGCGTAGACAATCTTTCTCATACGCTCAATTGCCTCGCACACTTTAGCACCATATTTTTCAAATCGCTCTGCCGATGTGTCTCCAGCGGCCAAAGCCTCATCGATGGCATCAGCAGCTATCTCCCCAGACTTCAAAGCAAGGAAAACCCCCGATGAGAAAACGGGATCTAGGAAGGCGAAAGCATCTCCAACGAGCACAACCCCATCGGTGGCACAATAATCAGACCGGTAGCTATAGTCACCCGTGACCCAATATTCGCCTATCTGCTTACCCGGAGCTAGATGTTCTTGGATCCAAACGTTTTCCTTAATTTCACGATCCATGATTTCAGCCGGATCACGCCCATCACGGAAGAGATAAGAGTTTTCTGCAACCAAACCTACGCTGACCTTATTATCCCGCATCGGAATATACCAAAACCATCCCTTATCGGGAATGTAGGCGACGGTAGTCGACCCTGCGTCAAGCCCTGGATCTCTAACAGCACCCTCGTAGTAGGTCCAAATAGCGACTTTTGAAAGATGCGGATCGCGCTTCCTCCATTTATTCTTGCTCGCGTAAAAGCTATCTCTGCCGGAGGCGTCGACCACTAGCTTAGCACCCAACTCGTGGCGTTCACCTTCACGTTCTGCCACTACCCCAACAACTGCACCTGCTTCATTATGGATCGGAGCTAATACTTTGGTTTCGTCGTAAAATTCCGCTCCGTTGGAGACAGCCTTATCGATGATCATCTGGTCGAATTCTTGGCGTTCGACCTGCCAAGTCGTCGCTGAAGGATGATCATGGTGCTGGAAAAAATAGAATGGACGGGACATCTTACCATCCATCGTAACGAACTGAACGCTATGTTTCTGTTGGAAACCAATTTTGTCCATCTGGTCGACTAATCCTAGACGATTTAGAGTATACCAGCAGAAGGGCATCATTGACTCGCCGATGTGATAACGAGGAAACTTCTCTTTATCAAGAACGAGCACGCGGTGACCCTTCTCCGCTAGCAAGGCGGCTGAGGTAGAACCGGCAGGGCCTGCTCCGATAACAATAACGTCCCAATCAGAAGTGTTCATTGTTGGTGTATACTAACGAAGGTTACATTGGCGTTACGCTCCCTACCCAATTCTCGGATTCATTACTTCGCGGGAGAATTTCCACAATATCGGCGAAAACGGCGCCACTCTCGTCTAACAACTGATTGCATCGGCCATAAAGGACCTCGTTTATGCCCTGACCAAGCGCATCGGCCATCAATTCATCTGCATAGACCGAAAAATAGGCCACCGGGCTACCCTTGTGAGCCACAGAATGTTCGCCGAGAATCCCTCCGAGCGGCTTTTTCCCCGCGATCACTTCCTCACGAACCTCTTCGCTAAAACTAGCCAACTGAATGGCAATTGCACCGTATTCAACCGGCTTGTCAGACGAGGCAGCATGAAGCGAGACAAGGCGCATCACAAATTCTTGACTGGATTCATGCTCGTGCACTTCAAGGTAGACTTTGGAATGATGAAATGCAGCCAGAGTTGGAGTCATATCATTATGATGAACTAGCAAGGAGCGATAAGGGTAGGGAACTTCTTCACCCTCAAGGAAAGTGAAGTCAGGAAGCGACTTGCCCGCTTTCTCGTAAAAAAAATGAAATGGTAACAAGCGCTGAAGCGCTTCAGCGTAGGCCTGTCCCGCTTCGATTTGCTCAGGTGTAGCGTGCATCACAATGTTCTTCGAGAAAAAATCCATGAAGGAGGCGGTCAATTTGCAGCATGCCACCCCGGCTCACAACGATATCATCGCCATCCGTGGAAAAATACCCTTCAGCCTCGAGTTCCCCTAATTTAGCTGCAAAGCGTTTCGAGACATCCACGCCATATTTCGCTCTGAAATATTGCATCGAAGTTCGCCCCAACTTTAATTGAAGAACAAATTCTCTGACAAAGCGCTCTTCGGGCGACGTAGCATAGGCTCTAAAAATCGGGAGTTCACCGGAGTCCACCAGCTTATTGTATGGATCTACATCAGCCTGGTTCTGATAGTGCACCCCGCCGAAATGCCCAAAACTAGCAACCCCAGCTGAAAGGAGATCAGCACCCTCCCAGAGACTATCCCGATAAACGAATTTGGTGGTCTCAGGATTCTTCACCACGGTGTAGGCACTACTTACCGAGTAGCCTGCTTCTTCGAAGCGATTAAACGCCCAATCGACCCAATCACGCTTGGTTGGCCAGTTCGCGACAGGCGCCGAGATCCGCCCACTCTCCTTCATATCTCGGTAGATCGTTGTATTGTATGGAATTTCCATCTGGTAGATCGTGACACAATCCGGCTCCTGCTCGATTGCTGTGTCGACGCACTTCTTCCAGTTATCTTCGGTCTCGTCCATCATCCCGGCGATGAGATCGATATTCACCTGATCAAAACCTAGCGTCTTAGCAAAACCAAGCGCCCGAAATGCTTCTTTGGATCGGTGTGCCCGACCATTCACTTCGAGAAGGTGATCGTCAAAAGCTTCGATCCCAAGACTAAGCCGAGTTACTCCGATATCCTTGAGCGAATCGAGTTTCCTCTCGGTAAGGGTCCCTGGTTCAGCTTCAAAAGCGACCTCCTCAGTTTCATCCCAGGGGAAGAGGTCTTTCATTCTGTCCGTAAGGCCCCTCAACTGCTTGACTGACAGGAAGCTTGGAGTTCCTCCGCCAAAATAGACAAACTGGGGCTTTCTGCCTGCCAGGTAGGGCTTTTTAGCATACATCTCAAACTCGCGCATTCCCGCCTCGAGATACTCGTTTATCTCCGCTGAATTCTTATCGGTATAGACACGAAAGTAGCAGAAGTGGCAGCGCTTTCGGCAAAACGGGACGTGAAAGTAAACCCCGAGATTCGTATCTGTTGGCGTTGGTCCATCAAGCACATCCATCACGGCGGTTCGATAGTCCGGCGCCCAGAAAGAAAAGGGCGGGTAGTTGGCAACGAAGTAGTTGCCGACCTCAGTCTGCTCTGGCGACTCCTTTTCCAGCGGGATACTCAATTTGTCAATGACACCCGGAGGCGAACTGCTGTTGGAAGTGTCAGACATAAGTTGGGGATTTAAGAAGATTTCGAGGTGATTATCGGAAAGCATACACCACCCCGTCTTGGCCGCAAACGACCAGCGTCCCGCGTGATAGCGCCGGAGAAGCCTTGATCTGGCTTCCCACTTCAAAATTCCAAAGCTCGGATCCATCTGTTCGACTAACCGCATAGAGACGACCGTCCATCCCGCCCTGCCAGATAGTGTCACCGGAAATGACCGGAGAAGCATCGAGAGAACGTGGCGCTAGAAACTCCCAGAATTCCTCTCCTGAGACGCGATCATATGCCACGAGGCGCTTATCTGGACCGGCCACAAAAAGGTGATTTTCATCGACTGCAGGGGAAGCCGTATATTCGACACCTGTTGGAATCTTCCAAACCTCTTCTCCTGTAGAAACTTCGATTGCGACAATCTCCCCGCCGTTGTGGGCCAGATAGGCAATTCCATCTCTTACCGCAGCAGAGTTTGCTATGTAAGATCCTACTTCGAACTCCTGCCCTTCGCCTCTGCCATCGGCTGGCAAAATGTAGAGTATGCCATCGCATCCACCAAAGGAAACGGATTCGCTACCACCGGATTTTATGATCGATGGGGTCGACACGATGTAATTACCCGTTTCCTCTTTCCAAAGTATTTCGCCACTCTTCGCGTCAAAACAATAAAGGAAGTAGTCGTGACTGCCGATAAAAACGCGCGCAGCTTCTTCCGATATTAGGATATTTACCCCGCCCTCGATCTTTCCGTCCGTCTCGTACTGCCAAACCTGTGCCCCGGTCTCAGCATCGAGTGCATACACATACCCGTAAGTATCCCCAAAATAGACGATTCCGTCGTAAACAGCAGCCGGTGCTGAAGTGGGGCCTTCTGTCTCGACTTTCCACACCTCGGAGCCATCCTGTAGGTTGAGGGCAAGAAACTCGCTCCCAAGCGTCCCAACATAGACAATGCCGTCTTTAACCACCGCTGAGGCTTCGATCGGAGCTCGGCGCTTACCCTCCTCTACGGCACTTTCATGAGTCCACACGAGATCCAAGGGAGCTGAAAGCATTTCAGAACTTACCCCCTGCAGTTCGGGGCAACCGCGAAACAGCGGCCAATCAGACAGCAAATTCGTGGAATTTTCTTCCGATTCCGCGCTATTCTCTGGGTTTTCAGGGCCTCCGCAGCTCGTAAAAAGTCCGCCTAGGCAGGAAATAAGCACTAAATTTCTAAACTTTCCAAAATATTCAGAATTATTTGGTTTTCTTATGGCCTCCATTGACGTAATATTCATTCTAAACCTGCTCAGATCAACGCCCCTATCGCGTAATCTGACTTCTCGCCTCCCCTTGATTTCCATCACCACCCATTGATGAACTCCAAATTAGGCTTTGTTCTGGCATTCTTAAGCGGCTGCGCGGTTTCCGCCTTCGCTCAGACTTACGAAACTCCGTCATGGGTAGATAACGTCACTCGAGCAGCTCCAGGCGGATACGCAAACCTTCGTCCCGTAAAATTGGGATATACCCTGAGTTGGAACAACCGGTTGAACGCAGGTAACTTCCTAATTTCGGTCATCGACCCCAAGGATCGCTCCGGCCAGTTTATTGGTGATGCTTCCGGACGAAGCTCAGGATTTGCCAGAATTTTGTGGCCCTATGATTTTCGAGCACGCTCAATTATAGACAAGCAGTCGCTTCGGCCGGTCGTCTTTCAACTCCGTGAAAAAGACCGTAAGGCGACCAACTCTTATGACATCATCTTTGAGCGTGACCGTCAGGTTTACACCACAACCGCGCGCAAAAAGAACGAGAAAGCGTTGACCGCTACCTCGGGCTTTGATTTCGATTTCGGCCAAGACATTCTTTCCTCGGCCTTTTACCTCCGGAGCCATTCTCTAGGAAACGACGAGAAAATTTCTATGGTCGTAACTCCCTTTAATTGCCCCTACCTCACCGAACTTAAGGTTATGGGTCGAGAAAGCCGCAGAATCAAAGGAAAGGTCTACGACACGATCCGATTAGATGTTCGAGTAGGAAAGATTAATACCGACTTATCAATTAAGACCTATGACAGGATCAAGCAAACCAGTCTCTGGGTCAGCGATGACGAATACCGTCTACCGCTCGAGCTCCAATCCCAAATTTCGGTCGGGTTCGTCTCAGCTCGCCTCACCGATCTGGAATGGCTCGACTGAAGCGTGAATTTCACTTCGGGTTTTTTCCTTTCTTGATTTTCGTTCTCTCGTCGCTACAGTCGACGCCTGCGCTGAACACGGGCCATGGCCTGTTTCTCATCAGATGCCGGTGTGGCGGAATTGGTAGACGC
>DCQY01000024.1:37358-44089 GCA_002323995.1 Akkermansiaceae bacterium UBA1506
CGCGCGATTCAAAATCGCGTTTCTACGGAAGTGCGGGTTCGATTCCCGCCGCCGGTATTTTTTTTGACACCCGCTCGGAAGCTGATCAAAAAGGTATTTCTTTTGACTCTTACTTCGAATCAGGGACGACAAACTCTGAAAAGGTGGCCTTACCCCATGGAGTTCCTTGCGACCTGCTAAGTTCAGCCCCGCTGCTGCTGACGAATGTTGATGAGATCTTTCATGACATGCCCAAGCGATTCAGACCAATCTGCGGTTCCGAAAGCATCGTGAAGCGTCTTGTAGATCCGGTAGAGTTCCGAATAGACGACCTCGTTCTCCGGGATAGGCGTGTATTCCACATCCCGCATCTTGCAGCAATTCGCCTGTATTTCAGCGATTGAAACCTCACCCCCACAAGCAGCACCAAAAATTGCGGCGCCGAGAGCACAAGTCTGATCACTGGCCGCTACTCGCAAGGGCCGACCAAGAATATCGGCGTAAATCTGCATGAGAGTATCATTTTTCACGGCCAGACCTCCGGTATTGACCACCTCATCAATCTTGATGCCGTATTCCTCCATCCGGTTAATGATGGTAAGCGCCCCGAAGGCGGTCGCCTCAATCAGCGCCCGATAGATCTCGTGTGCTTCCGTATGCAACGTCTGACCTAGAATCATACCACTGAGACGCACATCGGTCAGGATGGTGCGATTGCCATTATTCCAATCCAGCGCCATAAGGCCCGTCTCACCAGGTTTCTGTTCGCGAGTGCGCTTTTCCATTTCGATGAATTTCTCATCTTGCGTCGCCCCGTAAGAATCGGGAACGAGATGATTCACAAACCAGAGAAAAATATCCCCAACCGCAGACTGACCTGCTTCGATACCGTAATGCCCCGGAAGCACCGATCCATCCACCACTCCACAAACTCCAGGAACATTTCCCAGTCTCTCACTATTTGGCACGACGGTGATATCGCAGGTACTGGTTCCAAGAATTTTGACGAGCGTTCCAGCTTTGCCCCCTGAACCAACGGCACCGTGGTGCGCATCAAAAGCCCCCACCGCCACCGGAATCCCGGCAGACAATCCAAGCCGGTTGGCCCACTCCAAGGTGAGGCTTCCCGCCTGCTCTAACGAAGTATCGGCGTGGTTGTAGAGTCGGTCGCGAAGGTCAGCAAGTGCCGGATCAAGACTTTCGAGGAACTCTTTGTCAGGAAGCCCTCCCCATTCTTCGGAGTAAATTGCCTTATGGCCTGCAGCGCACACGCTTCGTTTAACTTCAGAGGGTTTATCATTTCCGGTAAGAACAGCAGGCAGCCAGTCACAGTGTTCCACCCACGAGTAGGCTGCCTCAAAGACACCGCGATCAACCCTGAGGCAGTGCCAGATCTTACTCCACCACCACTCGCTAGAATAGGTTCCGCCGCATTTTGCGAGATACTGCGGTCGATCCTTTGATGCCTTTCCGGTGATATCAGCAGCCTCCTGGTGAGCAGTATGATCTTTCCACAACCAGACGTAGGCATTGAGATTATCTTTAAAATCATCTTTCAGCGCCAACGGAATGCCAGCCTCGTCCACCGGAATAACGGTGCTCCCTGTGGTGTCGATACCGATACCCATGACATCAGCAGCATCAAAGTCTGGATTGCTTTTCCTTGCCTGCGCTAATGCTCCGGTGATGATCTCAACCATACCGTCGAGATAGTCTTGAGGGTTCTGGCGAGCCACGTTCGGATCAGCCGGATCCGTAAGGATGCCCAAGTTGCCCGAGGGGTAGGGAAAAACAACGGAACCAAGCTCCTTACCTGAATCAATGTCCACCAATAGTGAACGACAGGAATTGGTTCCGTAATCAAGGCCTAAAGCATAACGACTCATGGCCATGGATATAGGGGAATCCATCGAGAGGCGCAATCGTCGAATGTCAATTATTGTTCAAAAAAGTTCTCTGAGATCCAGGGTTCAATTTGCATTGGAGGCAATCCACCGTTTCCATAGAAAAACATCATGGAAATCTTTATTTCAGAGATCCCTGAAGATGGCCTTACTCGTGAAGGGACTCTTCCGCCTTCTATCTTTGACCTCCCTCCAACCGACAGTATTCGGCCGACGGGAGCGATTACCTACAAGGCCAATATTTTTCACTTTGATGGAGTGGTTACCTTCGGCGGCCAACTTAATGGGGACTTCCAACTTGAGTGCGCCACCTGTCTCGAATACTTCTCATACACAGCGAACTTCCCGAAATGGGCTTCTGACCTCGAGCTTGAAGACGGCCAAGAAAGCTTTGATCTTGCGAAAATAATACGTGAGGACTTCCTTCTCGACCTTCCCCCTTCCCCACGCTGCGACGAACTTGTTGAGGGACTCGTTTGCCCCAAGGCGCACTATGTCGTGAAGATCCAGAAACCTTTGGAAGAAGAGCCTGTTCAGGATAGACGCGACAATGCCTGGGGCGCGCTGGATGATTTGAAAGACTGAATCGCGCAATTGGCAGCCAGACCTTTTAGTCACCTCAGGTCTTCCAAGCCACTCGATCAGTCTTTCCACGCCAGGCGACTTTGCCGCGATCGCCCGGTTTTATCATATCTCCGCTCTTGAAGAAACAAAGCCATCGGTTCTCGGGCTCATCGTCCGGAATGACAATCACTTCATAAAGATTTCCCATTGGGCGCACACTGGCTACGGTAGTCATATAGCCTTCATCCGCCACCTCGCAGGAGATCCAGCGGGCATCCTCTGGCCGCATCCACTTGACTTCACCCGTTACCGCATCAGTAACACTGTTCGCTGGACCAAATCGTTCTGCACAATACCGGCTGGCTGGTGATTGGTAGACCTCAGACGGAAGCCCCGTCTGAACCATCCTCCCCCGATCAAGGATCGCTACCCTAGACGCTACAGCAAGCGCATCCTCAGGATCATGAGTCACCAGTAGCGCCGTTTGGCCAAGCTGAGTAAGAATACTGCGAATTTCCTCTCTTAATTTTCTTCGAAGTGACGGGTCTAGATGACTGAACGGTTCATCAAGGAGGAGCAACCGAGGCTTCGGCGCCAAAGCCCTACCAAGAGCAAGCCTCTGACGTTCGCCACCCGAAAGTTCGTGTGCAAAGCGCTTTTCTTTTCCGGTAAGATCTACCATCTCGAGAATCTCCGAGATACGAGCTTTCTGAGCTTTGGATTCGAGACTTCGCAACCCGTAAGCAATATTCTTCCACGCGCTTAAATGGGGGAACAGAGCTCCGTCCTGAAACATCAACCCGAGACGGCGCTTCTCGGGTGGAACCGAATTACCGTTGCCATCTGCGACGACTTCACCTTCGAGTAAAACCTCACCTCCATCGGGAACTTCAAGGCCTGCTGCGAGGCGGAGCAAGGTGGTCTTACCGCTTCCACTTTCTCCGATCAGGGCAAGAATCTCTCCTTGTTCCACGCTGAGCGATAGACTGTCTACGGCTGGACACTGCTGCTGAGCGAAACACCGAGTGACTTCCCGGAAAGAGAGTAAGGGGGCTGTTTCAGTCATTTAAAGAAGGTTTAACCATCCAGCGGTTCATCACCAATAACCCTATCGCACCGGCGAGCACAATCATCAATGATGGAACTGCGCACGCTTGAAGCCGCGACTCTTTTGCCAAACTGAACGCCGTGGTCGCCAAGGTTTCGAAATTTGCCGGCCTTAAAATTAATGTGAGTGGAAGTTCTTTAAGAATATCAACAAAAAGCAACATCCCAGCCGCGATTAACGGTCCCTTTAAAAGCGGAAGGTCGACTCTCAGAAAAGTTGCCAAGGGGCCGTGCCCAAGCAGCCTAGATGCTTCCTCAACTGGTTTACCAATTCGTTCCATCCCAGCGCGCGAGAACTGGAGTGGAATGGCAAAAAATCGCACGACATAAGCGAAGCCAATGACCAACAACGAACCGCTCAACAAAGGTATAAAGGGAACGTCCCATCGATCAAAGGTTCCGAAAACAACCAAAACACCGACAGCGATAACGGCACCGGGAGTCGCATAGCCGAGTCCAGCTAGGCGATCCATCAGTTTGTGCCTCTGATTTTCGCGCTGTCGAACTGCATAGGCAAATACAGCCGCCAGCAGCGGCATAAAAATAGCGGTTGCCGCCGCTAGTCCAGTTCCTCTCGCAATCGCTTCCCCCGAGCTGAAAAGGAATCCTGCATCCGAAGCCAAATGAAGCCAAGCCCAACGGACCATCTTCCCGAACGGATACAGAAAGCCGATCGCTAAAGGCAGCAGACAGACAAAGGCAGCAAGCCAGCTTCTAAACCCTGACAAACGCACTCTAGCCAGCGGAGCCGAAGAATCGTCGATCTCAACGTATTGCGCCCTACCTCGCATCAATTGCTCCACTGCTAACAAAATTGCTATAGATACCATCACGATGCTGGCAAGACGAAGGGCTGCAACCTTGTCACCCATCCCGAACCACGTGCGGAACATCCCTTCCGTGAGGGTCGGGACACCGAAGAAATGAACAGCTCCATAGTCGTTAATAACCTCCATGATGACCAGCGCTACGCCGGCAACCATGCCGGGTCGAGCCATCGGCAGACCAACACGGAAGAAGACCTGCCGCGGCGAATCTCCTAAAACTCTAGCCGCTTCCAGCAATGTTCGCCCCTGCTGAGCGAAGGAGGAACGGCAAGCGAGGTAGATGTAGGGATAGAGGACCGCCGCCATCATGACGATGAGGATCCCGTAGCGTATGATCGACTCAAAGGTGAGAAAGGTTTCAATACCCCAATTATTTCGGACCCAGATTAAAAATGGAATCGCCGACTCGGATCCCTGATAAAAAACGAACGCAGCAACATAGGTTGGAAAGGCCAGCGGCAGCACCAGAGCCCAGCTAAGAATTCTGCGCCCCGGAAATTCAAAGCAGGTCACCAACCAGGCGGATGGGACCGCCACGAGACAAGCAACCAACGCCACTCCCACAACAAGAATGAGCGTATTTAGCAAATAACCGCCAAGAACGGTCTTTACAAGGTTGTCCCACGACTCACTTTCCTGCCCGACTTGGATCAGGACAGCAGCGATAGGCAGGCATATTGCGGATACCACAAAAAAAGAAAACGTGCCCCAGCGATCCGGGCGCCACCGTCGAAACTTCCGCTTTATACCTGAGGCATCTTCAAGCAGGTCTGAATCTGCTTCTGCTGGAAACACGCCGGGCATCAAACCTCACACTATCTCGGCTACTCCCAGCCCGCCTCGTTAAATACCTTAATCGCCTCAGCATTAAGATCTCCGAGAACAGAGAAGTTCACATCGTCTGCTTTGAATTCACCCCATACCTTTTGACGCTTTGAAAGTGGGACGCCCTCTACGACCGGATATTCAAAGGTGTTTTTTGAGTATAGCGCTTGCACCTCGTCTGACAGAAGGAAGTCGATAAACTGATTCGCTAAACCGACCTTACTGCTCGCCTTCACAACTCCGAGACCACTGATATTAATGTGGGTTCCCCGTCCATCCTGATTCGGAAAGAAAACCTTTACGGCAGCGGCTGCATCGCGATCCTTTTGTTCCTCAGCGGTCTCGAGGATACCTAGGTAATAGGTATTAACGATCGCAACATCGGCAAGGCCAGCTGCCACAGCACGGATCTGGTCGCGATCACTGCCTTGAGGTGGGCGAGCCATATTTTTGCGAACCCCAGCGGCCCATTTGAGTGCCTTTTCCCGGCCGTCGGCGTCGATCACGGTAGTGAGTAGAGCCTGATTGTAGCTATTTGTGGAGGAGCGAACGATTACGCGACCCCGCCACGCCTTATCTGCTAGTGCCTCGTAGGTAGAAAGCTCCGAAGGATCAACACGATCCTTTGAGTGAACGATCACCCGGGCACGTTTTGTCATAGCGACCCAGTGAGAGCCCTTCTCACGCAGGGGAGGCTGAACTTTTTCAAGCGCCACCTTAGAGGTCATTGGTTGAAGAATCCCGGCCTGATGGGCACGGTGCAAAGTTCCTCCATCCGTTGCCATAAAGAGGTCGGCAGGAGTATTTTCTCCCTCCTCTTGGAGTCGAACGATCAGCTCGTCTGCCGCCGCCTTAACAACGTTTACCTTGATGCCAGTTTTCTCAAAGAACTTCGCATGAACCTCTTCGTCAAAAGCATAATGACGCTGAGTATACAGGGTAAGTTCTTTATCTTGCGAATGGCCGGGAAGCGAAAAGGCGGCAGCATACAAGGCGGTAATGATAATTAATGGATTGAATCTCATTGGGAAGGTCGTGCTTATTGCGAATGAATCTCGTTAGCGGATTGAAATAACCCTCTATCTGGGTATTAATCAAATGAGAAGATAGTGCATTTCGTCGCCACCCTTGAACCGAAACTTCTCGAGCGATCTCGTTGCAGCGAAGGCAAAAGAGGATAGTTTCCAACTCGCGCTCGACTCTGCACCGAGTTAGCGCCCCACTCCATGAGCGCATCGCCCTCGAACTCCAAAGATTTTATCCGCGAAATTATCGACGAAGATCTATCTTCCGGTAAACACGACAGCACTGTGACTCGCTTTCCTCCGGAGCCGAATGGCTATCTCCATATCGGCCATGCAAAGTCTATCTGCTTGAATTTTAGTATTGCTGAAGAGTACGGAGGGCGCTGTCACCTCCGCTTTGACGATACTAATCCCGTGAAAGAAGACGCCGAATACGTTGAATCAATCAAACAGGATATTAGTTGGCTTGGCTTCGATTGGGCTGACCACGTTTACTTCGC
>DCQY01000008.1:0-443 GCA_002323995.1 Akkermansiaceae bacterium UBA1506
AGGCAGAAGCCCATCAGGTTTTGCGCTTCGGCAATTTTTATCTGCGAGGCAGCTCTCAGCCCCGTTCGATATAATATTCATCAACCCAGTCGGCGGGATCATTCCACTCATCGTTTTCATCCCATCGATCTTCACCAGGGTAGCGGTCGTAGGCTTCCTGAAGCAGACGGGTGAAGTAGGCCTTCGGCACAATATCCGGGGCCCAATTTATGATTTCGCAGCCAAAAAACTGCAGCGGGCTATATTTAAGTTCAGCGAGGAGTGCCGAGAGGAAAGTCTGGATCTTTTCGGGAGTGACTTGTTTGACGCATTTGAGAGTTCCGTTACCTCCCGCATCCTCTGCCCAGTAGATAGCGGCGGAGCCGTTTTCAGGATCTTCGAAGAAACCAAGGCACTCCCGCTCGCTGGCCATAAAGCCGGATCGCAATAGGGTGAAAAGATGA
>DCQY01000008.1:831-1111 GCA_002323995.1 Akkermansiaceae bacterium UBA1506
TCCAATTTAACTTCGGTTTTGTCGAGATGAAAGGAGTGAAGAAATTCGGAATTCATGGTCAGGTGTTGCAACGAGTTACTTTGTTTCTCACAGTCTTATGGTGCGGTTTGCGATGGGAAGGTCGGCTATAGTGAGGAGGAATCCTTTTAATTTGGCTGAGTTTTGCCGGTGATTCGGCCTTTCAAGCGCAAATAGAGCCATGCCAAAGCCAATATTTTTCGGGTGACTTGGCAGACTAGTTTCTCGTGTTCAGCCATGAGATTTCCAAGGAACGAACGTT
>DCQY01000008.1:1529-50772 GCA_002323995.1 Akkermansiaceae bacterium UBA1506
GATCAAGGTGGATCAACTTACACCTAATCTCCAGAAGAAATCTTCCTTTCCATTCTCCCGTTCAACTGCAAGAGTTTCGATCATCACTGGAGATTACTGAAGGCAAGCCTCACGCTCCGGAGCCGCTTTGAGAGGATGCCAAGCGGGGCTTTGTTGACAGAGAATCTTGAATCTGGAGAAGGATTGCGTGAGGCAAGGTGAATGCAGAGACTAGGAGGAGATAGCTCGCCGTTAAACTGGCTCCAGTTGCTTCCGGAGCATTCACCGAATAAAGCTGATACCAGATTGGGATGAGTAGTAGCGAGATCCCCGCGACAATGGCCCATCGAGTGGGCCTCAAAAAAAGATCTCCTTCGACGGAGAAACGTTCGTAGAGGTAGCGCCAACTGTGCACGGCAATAAAGTAGGACACCAAGAAAAGGCTCGCGGGCAGGATGGCGGCAAGGGAAGCTAGGAGAGCGGCCTCACCCAATGAGATCAAGCGGCGGTTTCGTAAGTGAAGAAAACTTTCCAAGGATAAGGCGACGATACCGGCGGCCAGAAAGAGTGGTTGCCATTGTTTTTCGAACAGAAACGGCTGAGGAGAAGATTGCAAAACCATCGACTCCATGATCAGGCTTGCTCCCTGAAAGTCGGTTGCAATGGGTAGTGAGACGATCCAAGTGCCACGCAATAGTCCGAGGCAAACTCGCCGAAAATTCATTTTTGGTTCGATCCAGTAAGAATCAGCGATCCCCCAGTGCCAAGCGGTTAGGGAGAGAAACAGGAAAAGCGAAAAGACAGGGAACCGCTGCCACAGGCAGAGGTAGGCCACCACAATAAGAAGATAGAGGGCGATTTTAAGCCCAGTGGTGAGGGAGTTTTTGCTTTGGTCTTGGAGCCTCCAAACGTCATAAGCTCCATGTGGCATCCCGATCAGTGCGAACGAGGCAATCCAGAGCCAATGGGATTCGACCCCCAAAGCAAAGGACAAAATAATCCCGGCCAGCAGAGCGGCCGGGATTATAAGTGTTCCGTTTTTTTTAGTTTTTAAAGTAGACGCTCCCATTCGTATGAAGGGAAGAGCTCTTCCACTTAATTAGAGCTCGTTAGTCTCAGCGTCCATTTCTGCGAGGCCCTGAGCCCCTGCGAAACAAACCAGGCCAAAACCAACCTTGTTGATGACGTCGGCGACGTTGTAGCAGATTTCACGAATGCTCTCGCCTTCTGCACCTCCGAGGCTCATGAGGAAACCAATCGGGTAAATGCTCCAGCCAACGAGAATAAAAAGTCTCATAATGTTGGCAGAACGAGCGATCGGCGCGGGAGCTTCTTTGATCCGCTGCGAAACCGTGGTGTAGAGGGTGAAAACGATGAATCCCCAAGCGCCACAGCTGATCAGGTAGTTGATCCACCAAGCGCTTGTTCCAACAGCACTTTCTTCGGCAACCCAGGCGAATACGAGCATGACAACTGATGCTCCGACGAGGTTTCGCATGATACCTTTACCCTTCTGGCCAAGGCGAAGGAGTAGTGGGAACTCAAGAACCAGGAGAGGTACGGTAATAAACCAATCAATGTATCGGTAGGCGGTGGGGAAAGCTGATAATTCCTTGCCCTCGATGCGTTCTCCGTTTGCATTGAAAAGGCTGGCAACGCCTTCAACGTAGATTCCAGACATTTTGACGTAGTGGAAACAGGCCACTGCGCAGATGATGCCTGCAACCACATTAACGGATTGGTAGGCTTTGGGTAGTTTTGGGATCGTCAACCAGAAGAAGACGGCTCCAGCTCCCATGGCTACGATGCCGACCCAGAACAGGTACATCGTGATTCCTTCGATTGATAAGCCCGCTTCTAGGGCTCGCATTGTTTCACTCATATTATTATTAGTGTTGGGTTTTTTGATGACGCTCCGAGGAAGCATCCCTCTAGCTGACGTTTCACCGTCAGAGAGATAACCAAAACAAAGCGACGCAATGATTACGACGGCAGACTGCCGAAGAGTCAAACAATCTTTTACCCCCCCCAATAACGCTATTTTGCGACAATAGCTCCGGGGTGTATTTACATTCTAATAGGTCGCAAAAGAGGATAAAACTGGGGTTTTCCACGTAAACGGGTAATTTTTCGTCGTTTAGCTACCCTCAGGGAGTGATTCAATGGAAATGCTTAACCAAGACCAATACGGAGTTATGATGCTTGGATGCGTTTGTCTGGCTCCGGCGCTTACTTAACCTCGATCGATTCTGGTTGTGAGTAGTTCCATTCCTTGAGAGCGAAACCCCACTCATCATGAATTCGATCCACCTGAGCTCTCGACAGTTGGTATTGATTTCTACGGTAATTTTGATTTCTCTGAGCGTAATGGCTTATTGCTTTTAAAGCTTTGTCTTTTGATGTGAAACCGAAGTGATCAAAGAAGCGTCCGATTTCTCCGACGGGGTCAGAGACGATTTTTTCATAGGAAGTTTCGATGAGGCGCTCCCCGACAATCTCGCGCTGAGCAAGATAATTTTCCATGATCCGACGGTATTTGTAGAACACCATGTCTTCGAGGTCGATGTTATGAAATTCCTGCCAGGCAAAGGCATTAAAGAGACGAGGGTAATGGTGTAGCATTGATGCAAACACCTCGAATGGGTTTCTCACAATATGGATGAAGCGAACGCCTTCAAACAAGCGGTTGAGCATTTCGATTCGGGCGGTGGAAGCCGGATTTTTAAGCAGGAGAGGCTTATTCTTTCCCGCGATGGAAAGTTTGCGCAGGAGGAGTTGGTAGGCTTCTTCGAATTTGAACCGATCCTCATCGGAGACCCCATCCATAAGAATCGAGCGATCGAAGTGCGATTTCATCTCCTGAGGATAGTAAAAAACGTTGTAATAGCAGAGCGGGTTTAGGTTGCCTAATGCCATTTCCTCCTCTTGAGGTTCCTTCACGCCCATTTTAACTGCGTCCATCCCCCGATCCTCCGGAACCGCGAACGACATAGCGGCACGACCAATAAAACGAGTTGGGTTGAGAAGGTTGTGGGGCATTGCGGTCTGCCCGAAGTCAATGGTCGCGAATTGGCGGGGCGAAGAAACCAGATTATGAAGGTGGGTCGTTCCGCTGCGCCAGTGACCTATCAGGAAAGTGGGCGGGTGAGGCAGTTGGTAATTCTTTACTTTTTTGGAGAAAATGAGCCTTTCCATCTTTGTGAAAGGGTGCCGTGCAATGACGGCGAGGCGGCTTTTCGCGCGCTGTGAAGCTGTCCTCTGGGTAAAATTACCATGCGAAGAAAGGTGAGCCTGAAAGTTCTCCCAATCGCAACCCGCAAGTGGGTGTAGGAGGGGCGGAGGTTCCTCCATGGCTCGCTCGATGGTCCAGCGGATTTTCATAAGGTGTTAACGTTCCGTCTGGATCCTGTTTTGTGAATGTTCGTTTTGCCAGAGTAGGCAAGCTGGCAGGTAAACTGTCTTATTCACTGGGTGTCTGCGACGGCTTTTCCGATTGTCCGTTATTACATCGGTTCATGGCTTCGTCTAGGAGTTTGCCGGTAGCAGCCGCGTGTTCGCGGATGTAAGAGTCGTGGTCGCTGGGCACATGGAGTATTTCGCAGGCGCCTAGCAACGACTGGTTCCAACCAAGATCCTCCGACATTGATGATTTTGACGCTTCGGAAACAATGACACTGGTTGGAAGCCGTGCTTTCGGAGGAACGTAGTCGCACGGAAACTGCCGAAGCGATCTTTTGGAGTTTAATTGCGACGATTGAACCTAGTGGTGAAGCTAGTGAAGTGCGGACGAGAAAGGTCGCTGGCAATGGTGTGCGCAACCATCCCGGTGAACCCTCTGACTTTTACCCTTTGACTTCCATTGAAACGATTCTTGATCTTAGCTTTGCCACCAATCGTCCTAACCTTCACTTTGTGTTGTTTTACTTTTACCTTTTTTACGAGGGGATCTTGGTAGGCGTCGGCGCTAAGCGGTAGACCAATTGATAGGCCGAGAAGGGCTGTGATGGCGGCAAGTCTCACAAATGAACTGCTTTTTTGTTTTGGGAGCAAGGATTTCATGAATTGGTTGTATGTTAGTCTCACTGCGGATGCTGAGCGATCAGGTCTTTTTGAAGGACGATTATGTCTACTTGGTTATTCACAAAAATATTTTGTATGCGTCTCGAGATCTTTGTAGTTTGCCTGTGGAAAGCCTTCATCGCGTTGCCCCGAATGAAAGGGCCACAGAAGATGATATGATTTCTAGACTTATGAGCGCCCCTGCAGGTCAAATCCCATGTGCGCTCCTAAATAGGCTTATGACGGCGACTTGTGGCAGTGTTATTGTTAGGAAAAAGAATTTATCCTGTTCAGGAAAATCGTTTTTCTGTATCAGAATCAATAATCCTTTGCCTGATAATGCAGAACTCCCTTGGTTCAGGAACCCGGGGAGCAGAAGTTTTTGTCTTTGTTTGCTTGGATTTCGCCTGTCCCTGAAGCAACGGTGGTTTTGAGACCGAATTTTTATAGGTAGTAAATCGGGCAATCGCAAGCCCGCTGAACAGTTCCGATGGAAGTAACAAAGAAGCATAAAGCGATAACGCAAAACGGTAGCTATCCGACCTTATTAGGTGGGGTCAGGATTTTAGTCTTGTCGTTTTTCTTCGGACTAATTTTTGTTTGTGGTCGAGGCTTTGGTGGCGATCATTCTGTCACCTCGTCTTTAGGTAAACTGACAGAGCCTCTGGCATCCACCATTAACTTTTCGACCTTTAACCCCGGGGAAGGTGAAAGCACCAAGCAGAATCTTGGAGAGATTCTCTCGCTTTTTGATCAGTTTCTTAAAGCTCAGCAGATTTCCCCGGATGGCACGCCGGAGGACTTAGACAGGCTCTACGCTTTGATTAGCCGAGACTTCATTTTTTCGACTGCCCGGGAAGATTTTTATGATGATCTCTATGACGAAATCGATGACAAGTCAGATAAGTTAGCGGAAAAACTCGAAGACTGGGAGGATGATCAGCGGGATGCTGACAAGACAGGCGAAGCTCGTAAAAATGAAAAACAAAAGCCTGACCTCGGAGCTTATCTTGGTTTGAGGACTCAAGCTGAGCCTCTCAAGGCTCAGCGTAATCAGTATCGACAATACGTCGCTTTCGAAAAGCCAACCTTAACCTTACTCAACGAGGCGCGTCGCTATCCGGAAAACCTGCGTCTCCGGCAGGAAGCCTGCAATGTGGCGATCCGGAATCTATATTCGCTCTTTGCTGACCAGTTTCTCGGAAAAAAAGATTTCGACCCGAATGAACGCAATCGTCGAGAGAAGAGTCTTGTTATCAAAGCCTTTCTGTTCAAGGCGCAACGCAACCGAACAAGGTTTTACGATGATCGTGAAAGAGGAGTTCTTGTGGGACGGTGGGCTGCAAAGCGAGAGGCTACCAACCTTGTCGACCCGAGTCGATCAGATCGTTTTGTTGGTCCTGAGATCTTAGCAAAACTTTCTCACGAGGAGGTATCGCGGCTCGACATTTCGCCGACTAACCCTATGTGGCACACTCATGAAGTGATGAGTAAGCGTCCAGATACTTGGTCCGAAATTGAACGGTTTGTGGAGAAAAAGGTGACTCAAGAACTTCTCAGTAAAAAAAGCTTTCGAAAGGATTATCCCGATTTTAGCTACAGCCTCAGTGCCGCTCGGCGCGTCTTATTCTGGGATGATATTAAAGTTACAGCGACTTCACCCAAGGCAGACGTGCGTGACTCATTCGACCAAGAGTGGAAGATAAAATGGGGCGAGGAGTCCGTCGTCGAACCTGTTGCTAATCGTTTGCGCCTGCTCGCGGGATCCCGCTTTTCTGATCTCTGCTACGCGGATATTTGCGGTAGCTCACACCTGCTTATTCTCCCCTCTGCATTGCAACGTTCAATGAACCCCAATAAGGTGATGCCCCTCACAAAAAGTGAGTTTCTTAGAGAGATGAGTGCTTCCCGCTATAATTTTAACGCGGAGCCCTTTATTCACTCTTCAGGGGTCATCACTGAAAGTAATGCTGACGAAATTTTGGCCGGGCTTCCACTGGAAGCAATGAAGCCTTTTCGGAAAAAGCGGTTAATTGGTCGCACTTGGATTCGCTTCCGTGAATCGATGGTTGAGGCAAAGCATGACGTCATCAATTCCGGTGGTCCCGTTTCTACGGACTCAGCAGTGGCAGCTCGCGATCGTGCTCTCAGGCAGGCGATGGTAGTTGCCTTTTGGACAGCAGATGTGGACGTTAAAGAAGATAATCATCGCGCTGTTTGGGTGAGAGATTTCGGCGGATATCCCGGTGATCAATACTTGGAGTATTTCCATGATCCGGGCAGTTCTCTGGGCGGCTTGCGGCGCTCAGGAGAGGTAAATAAACTCCACTATCGATCTGGCACCGGAGGGTTTCTTTGGGCTGATGCAAGTGGGATGTCTGTCTACTCTAATTCATTTCAGTTATATCGCCCCGAGGCCTGGGACTTCACTACTTTTGCCGACCAACTTTCTGGGGTCCGACATATAGCTCGCATCTCAAAAGCTGAGATCCGTGAAGCAGTATCTCACGGCGGTATGCCGGATTTTTATCAGGACAGCCTTGCATGGCGTCTGATTAAGCGCCGCGATCTTCTCGCGAAGGTTTACAACGTTGCTTTACGTGACGACCGTGCTGGCGAAGCCCCCACCGTTGCGGTTCCTCTAAGCTCCCGTTCGGAGCGTGCCGCCGCTGCCGCCACCTATCAAGTTCCGCTTTCGGAGATCGAGAAAGACCTAGTGCGGACAGGGAACTTGGATGCTTTTCATCTCAGTGGTGATACAAAAGAAACCTTTATTGATATTCTCGCCCACAAGGCAACCATTCGCCCCTGTGAGAAAACGGTTCTATCGGGTATTATTCGCGACTATCGGCATCCTTCAGGCTTTGTTATGCGAATGAACCGCTTCAACGATGGAGAGCCGTACCGAAGCAGAAGATACAAATCGTCAAAATGAAAAGTAATCCTGAAGAAAGCTTACACAAAGACTCTCGATCTCCTGAAGATTTGTTGAGCCCAGAAACGAGAGCTAAAAAAATGAAAAAGCTCGGCTCAAACCGGGGCGTTGAGACAATGTTCCGTAACGCCTGTCGCGTTCATGTGGAGCTGAGTGCGATTGCTGACAGTAAGGCTAATTTTCTTATTTCGGTGAATAGTATCATTCTTATTCTAGCCGCTGCTCATGGGAAGGAAGTTGTGACGGACAAGCTGCTGTTGTTTCCTGCAGTGATTGTGATTGGTAGCTGCGTGGGTTCAATGGTCTACGCAGCCATCGTTGCACGACCTCGAGTGACTCGCGTAAGGGAAAAGGGGGAGCGGAAACTCAATGACGAAGAAGACCCTAATCTGCTTTTTTTTGGAGGATTCACTAAAATCCAGAAAGAGGAATATGTTGAGAGTATGAGTGATCTGATCCTCAGGCCTGAAGCTATCTACCCAACAATGGCAGCTGACATCTACGATATGGGAAAGGTGCTGGAGAGGAAGTTTGAGCGGCTTCAGACAGCATACGGATATCTTCTCTATGGTTTGCCGATTGGCCTGGTTTTATTTTTAACCATCCAGACGATTCTCAAGCTGATCGAAAAGGGTGTGGTGTAGGGTTGTGGATCGGAAGCTAAGGCTTCGGAGTGAAATGGGCCATAGTGCTACGGTGACCTCATCCTGCATCGTGTCTCATATGCAAACAGTAGGGCAGAGCTACCCGTTAGTTAGAGATCACCCCGCAAGAAAGTTACGGGTTCTAGGTCAACGCGATCAACGTCGCCGCTTCGGTGCTGGTCTCCGCTTTCGGACAGGCTGAGGATTTTCTTCGAGCAGCGCTGTGTAAGCGTAGTCGAAACCTTCGAGCTTCTTGCGCTCGATCTTTTGGTCGATGAAGTGTTCGACGGCCGCTGCGTTTTCCAATTCATCGGCAGTGAGGATGGTGAAAGCGTCTCCCTCCTGCTGAGCACGCCCCGTGCGTCCAATACGGTGGACGTAGTCCTCCGGGTTCTCGGGTACTCGGTAATTAATCACGTGGGTCACTCCGGAGATGTCGAGACCTCGAGCCGCAATGTCGGTGGCCACGATAATGTTGAAGGTGCCGTCGCGGAAACCTTGGAGAGCTTTGGTGCGGTCGCTCTGCTTGATGTCAGAGTGGAGTGCGGTGGGTTTGGTGCCTTCAATTTCCTTAATTCGGACAAGAAGCGTATCAGCCTCTTTTTTTGTCCGGGTGAAAATCATCATACTGTCGTAGCCAGTTTTTTGGATAAGCGCCAGAATGAGGTCATCGCGTTGGTCCATGCCGACGGGGTAGAACGCGTGGGTCACAGTTTCTGCCGGAGACTGGCGCCCGCCAACTTCGACGGAAATAGGCTCATTCAGAGCCCACTGGGCCAGCGTCTGAATCGCGCCTGGCATTGTGGCGGAAAAGAAGAGAGTCTGCCGTTCCTTCGGGCATTGATCGATGATTCTCTTTACGTCCGGAAGAAACCCCATGTCGAGCATGCGGTCGACTTCATCGAGGACAAGAAATCGAACTTCGCTAAGATCGATATTGCCTTTCTCCATGTGATCGAGCAGGCGTCCGGGTGTGGCAATGATGACGTCTGGTTTGTTCTCCAAAGCTTCGATCTGGTGACCGTAGCCAACGCCTCCATGCAAGAGCATGACGTTGAGCGGCTTGTAGTAGGAAAATAGATTCATCTGGTCCTCAACTTGGGCCGCGAGCTCACGGGTTGGTTCGAGGACTAGGCACTGTGGCTTGGTTGAGGGCCCCATTTTGCAGACAATAGGGAGCGAAAAGGCAGCGGTCTTACCGGTTCCTGTCTGGGATGCACCCACGATATCTTTACCCTGTAGCGCCTCTGGAATGGCTTGGGCTTGGATCTGGGTAGGTTCATCGTAACCGGCCCGTGTCACGGCTCGCAACACTGGTCCGGAGAGTCCCAATTCTTCAAAGGAAGGCATTACGGACATAGGAGGCTTCAACCCTACCTTTCAAGAGGAATTTCTGGGAGTTTTCCCGATTTTGCCTTCGATTCCGTAGCGTTTTGACCTTGTTTACTCCTCAATCAGACTCGAGGCAGTTAAAATTACAAATATTCTGTTTTTCTGAGCGGGAGACGGGGTCTAGGGTTTGGTTCTCGCAAGATGGACAACTCCTTCTACCAACCCTTTGATTTTGCTCGTGTTAACGGACTTTTGCCGGAGAGCAAAGGGGAATATCGGACCGGTTTTCAGGTAGATCGAGACAGAATTATCCACACATCGGCCTTTCGACGACTCCAGAGCAAGACGCAGGTTTTCTTCAGTGGGGAATACGATTTTTACAGAACGCGCCTGACTCATTCGATCGAAGTCGCCCAAATCGGTCGTAGCATTTGCAATCGTCTCAATCAGACTTCGCCTCTGCTGGGTGAAGGATTCCAAATTGACGCTGATTTGGTCGAGGCTTCCTGTCTGGCCCATGACATTGGGCACCCACCTTTCGGGCACACGGGCGAACGAACCCTCCATCGGCTCATGGCTCCGTATGGTGGTTTTGAGGGGAATGCTCAAACCCTACGCATTCTGACAAGCATCTTGTTTGGCCCTGATCGAGGTATGAATCCCACTCGTGGCTTCATCGATGGCGTTCTCAAATATAAAACGCTTTATGGTGAAGTTGATGGGCAGAAGAACCACTTTTTATATGAGGAGCAGGATAAGGTGCTTCAATTTGTCACTGACGGCGCATCATTCCCAGACTCAATTCCGGCGGGAATGGCTCGCAACGGCTTCCGCTCGCTAGAATGCCAAGTAATGGATTGGGCTGACGATACCGCATACTCGCTGAACGACATTGCTGACGGAATAAACGCCGGCTTCATCACTGTGGAGAAAATTGAGCGATGGGCAGAAGGCCGTGATCTTGATGCCGATGACGAGGTGCAGGTAGAAGAGTTGCTGACTGCTATCCGGAACGATAGGGTAGAGCCGACTATCGGCAAAAAAATTGGGGCGTTTATTGCCGGAGCCAATCTCGAAGAAGTATCTGGCTTCTTAAGTGATTTGACCGCCCGTCATCGTTACCGGCTGGCCATCGGGAGAGATATAGAGAAGGCCTGTTCTCTTTACAAAGCAATCTCTCTCGATCTGGTTTTTAAAAGTCAGCAACTGCAGCAACTAGATCGGAAGTCCGACTTCATCTTGACCCGATTGTTCGAGGTATTGGTGGAGCAGTATGTCACCAGTGACAAGCCGAGTTTTAAGCTGCTTGCCGATGAAGAGGAGGAATTGCTTCGCGCTCAACCAGACGAAACGGGGCGCGCTCGTGTCATCTGCGATGTTCTTGCCAAAATGACCGATGGGATAGCCACGCGGACCTACAAGCGGCTCTTTGATGCTGATTTTGGATCGATTGTTGACCTGGTCTAATCGAGGTAGGAGGGCACCTCATCCGCGAGTTGTTGGCGCAGAGAGTTTACCCTTCAATCAGCCCCATTTCTTTTAGCTTTCGCTGCATGGTGCGGCGGGAGATGCCAAGCAGTTGAGCGGATTCAGTGCGATTGTTGTTAGTGCGATCGAGAGCCAGACGAATCAATTTTTCTTCGACGCGGGCGAGATTGAGATCTTCGTCGCTCAGGACCGGAGTGGCGTTCATTGCGGGGGTAACGTCCGAACCTCGGAAGGCCCGGTGAGAACCGTCCTGTAGAAAGGGAGGAAGGTGGCGCACACCGATTTTGGTGCCATTGGACATGACAACGCCGTGTTCGATAGCGGTGCGAAGTTCTCGAACATTACCGGGCCAGTCGTAGTCGAGAAGAAGTTGGAGTGCTTCCTGAGTGAGTTCCATTTCCGGCTTGTTGTTTTCCTCGGTGAACTCTTTGAGAAAGGCTTCGACCAGCAGAACGATGTCTTCCTTACGGTCGCGCAGCGGCGGCATATCGATGGTAACTACGTTCAGTCGGAAGAACAGATCATCCCGGAAGGTGCCCTCTTTGACCATGTCGCTGAGATCCTTGTTGGTCGCGGCAACAACCCGGACATCAACTTTAATGGGCTTGTTAGATCCGATTCGCTCGATGGTTCGTTCACCGATTGCGCGGAGCAGTTTGACCTGGGTATTGAGGTCAATCTCGCCGATCTCATCGAGAAAGAGGGTCCCGCCATTGGCTTCCTCGAATCGACCGATGCGCCGTTCGCTGGCTCCGGTGAAGGAACCTCGTTCGTGGCCGAAGAGTTCGCTCTCAAGTAACTGCTCACTCAAAGCTGCGCAATGGACCGTGACCAGTTTTGACTCGGGGCGTCCGCTGAGATGATGAATGCCACGACCAACGAGTTCTTTACCGGTTCCACTTTCCCCTCCGATCAGAACAGTGGCCCGCGTCGGGGCGACCTGCTTAATCGTTTCGAAAACGGGCTGCATTGCAGCGGAGTGCCCGATAATATTTTCAAGTCCGTAGCGATCCGTGACTTGCTCTTTGAGAGCTTGGTTCTCCTCCTCAACGCTTCGGGAACGGATCGCCCGTTTAATTACGATTTCCAGCTCGTCGATGTTGAGCGGTTTGCTGACGTAGTCGTAGGCCCCCTTCTTCATCGCTTCAACGGCGACGTCGACGGAGCCGTATGCGGTCATGAGAATGCAGACCGGTGGTTTTGGGCTGGTCAGGGTTTTGGCGATCAACTCCATCCCATCTTCACCGCCGAGGCGGAGGTCGGTAACCATGACGTCGACCGATTCGTTTTTGAGCACTTCGTTGGCTTCCGCGGTGTTGGCAGCGACATAAACATCAAACTCGTCCTCCAGCGAAAGGCGGAGTCCATCTCGTGTGTTCTTTTCGTCGTCCACGATTAGGACGGTATTGTCAAAATAATCCATAGATCAGGAAGTGACATCGATATCGATCACGGGTGAGGGTGTTTCTGATTTTTCGGGGAGAAACCGCATGAGCTTCTCAACGCGTGGGAGGTAGACTGTAACTTTAGTTCCCTTTCCCTCACGACTGGCAAATTCTATTTCGCCTCCGTGTTCGTGGACGATACGCCTTACGATCATCAGCCCAAGGCCAGAGCCAGTTTTCTTCGTGGTGAAGTAGGGGTCGAAGACACGGCTGACTTGGTCGCCCGGAATACCAGGTCCATTGTCTACGAAGTTAAGGAAAACGTTCTCATCGTCGAAGCCGTTGCGAATAGTAAGCTCTCCGTCGGAACCCACGGCTTGAGCGCTGTTGCGAACGAGATTGTAGAAAACCTGTTTCAGTTGGTCGCGATCAGCGTTGACGAGGGGGAGGTCATCATCGAGTTCCAAAGTGATGGCAATGCGCCGATCGGCGATCTCCGGTCCGATGAAGTTTATCGCTTCATTGATCACTTCGTTAATGTCCGTTGTCTCAAGGTTGGGACGAGTTGGCCGAACCGCGCTGAGGAATTTTTCGACAATAAAGTCGAGTCGCTTGATCTCGCTTCGGGAGATTTCGATGGACTCTAAAAGCTCAGCGACGAGTTCCGGATCGGCATTCTTTCGAATCTTCCGTTCAGCAACTTGAAGGTGAATGTTGAGAGAGTTGAGTGGATTTCCAATTTCGTGAGCGACCCCCGCGGCAAGGCTTTGCACGGCCTGAATTTTTTCAGATTCGATTTCTTTCATCTGTCGTTCGCGGGAACGGGTGTTGTCACGAAGGATGATGACGAAGCCGCCGAGCTCTTCCGTATCCGCCGTTTCCACCTCATCATCGTGGGCTAGGGGGGCGATGTAGAAGTTCAAAAAGCGCAATTCCGGGTAACGCACAACAAGGTCACGATTCACTACACCGCCGGTTGCGGTGACGTCGTCCCAGGCAATCCCCGGGAAGAGCTCGGAGACATTTTCTTGAAGCGCATTTCTGTTCTCAAGCCCGAAGAAGTCGCAGGCCGCTTGGTTGATGTAGTGGATCGATCCGCTGGGGCCGGTCACAATGACGCCCTCTCGCAGCACCTCAAAGACATTCTCGAGCAGGCCTTTCTCTTGGACTGCTTTTAGAACGAGGCGCTGTATCTCCTCCGGCTCAAGTTTATCGAGCCGATCAATCAGTTTGTCGATTATCCCGGGATTCATGTAGAGTAGGGAAATTCAGGAGCTCAAAATGAAAGAGAGACAAAACGACGCGGGCAGTATCATACTGGCGCTCACCACATTTCCAAACCAAGAAGTGGCGAGACAAATTGGCACACAAATTGTGGGGGCGCAACTGGCGGCCTGTGTCAATATCCTACCGGGTGTGGAGTCAATTTATGCTTGGAAAGGTATGGTTGAACGGGAATCGGAACTGCTAGGGCTCATCAAAACTACCAATGAAAACTGGGAAGCGCTCAAGAACTGGATAGGAAAACACCATCCCTACGAAGAGCCTGAGTTGATAGCGATTCCAGTGGAAAAAGGGGCGGCTGGCTACCTAGACTGGGTGCGAGCGTCTGTCGCAGGTGATCGATGAGGGATTGTCAGACTGCGGAATCACGGTAGACAAACGATCATCCTGAGGCATAAGTCTCCCCTCTCCAACATGAGACCTGCAGAAAAGTGAGTCTAATCGTCCAGAAATATGGTGGCACGTCCGTTGGGACGCCTGAGCGCATTGTTAATGTGGCGCGCCGCATTCTTGCTACCAAAGAAGCGGGCAACAAGGTGGTCGCCGTAGTTTCAGCGATGTCAGGTGTGACCAACAACCTGATCAAGTTGGCCAATGAAGTGACGGGCGATGCTGACCCAACCGAGCGTGAGATGGATGTGCTGCTTTCGACCGGAGAGCAAACTACGATCGCTCTCACGGCGATGGCTCTGAACGCCATGGGAGCTAAGGCTGTTTCTTTGACGGGCGCTCAGGCCGGCATCAAGACCGATGGCGTTCACACTAGAGCCCGCATCTCGAATATTTCTCCGGAAGGGGTGCACGAGCTGCTTGATGACGATAATATCGTTATCCTTGCCGGCTTTCAGGGGGAAACTCTTGGCGGCGAGATCACCACTCTGGGGCGCGGAGGGTCCGACCTGACTGCCATCGCGATGGCGGCAGCGATCGATGCTGACCTTTGCCAGATCTTTACCGATGTCGACGGTGTCTATACCTGTGATCCTCGTGTGGTGCCGGACGCTCGCAAGATTGACGAAATCAGCTACGACGAAATGCTGGAGATGGCCAGCTCGGGCACGAAGGTGATGCAGTCCCGCTCGGTGGAATTTGCGAAGAAGTTTGGTGTGACCTTTGAGGTTCGCAGTAGTCTAAATGATAATCCGGGAACAATCGTAAAAGAAGAAACCATGAGCATGGAATCTGTTGTCATCCGTGGCGTTAGCTTGGAGCGCGCCCAAGCCAAGGTCACAATCTCCGCCGTCTCGGACACACCGGGAACGGCCAGTATGATTTTCGGCGCGGTCTCCGACGCCAATGTCATCGTCGATATGATCGTTCAGAACGTGTCCAAGACAGGAATCACGGATATCTCTTTCACGGTGAACGAGGCAGATGTTGGCAAAGCCGAAGAAGCTCTCAAGCCTGTCCTCGCCCAACTTGGTGAAGAAGCCACGATTGAGGCTCAAGATGGAATCGCTAAGCTTTCTGTCGTTGGTATCGGGATGCGCTCACATTCCGGTGTTGCCGCGGAGATGTTCAAGGCCCTCTCAGAGGGCGGGGTGAATATCGAGATGATTTCCACCTCCGAAATTAAGGTGACAGTAACTGTGTCAGAAGATCAGATCGATAAGGCGGCTCAAGTCATGCATGACGCGTTTGGCCTCGCTGAGGCTTAATTCCAATCTGCGCAGGGCGTCTTTCAGGAACGCGCCCTTGTTGGTGTTGGGCGAAATGCGATCAGTTACCTATGATTCGGATACTACTTTCACTTCTGACCTTTGCAGCAGCCGGTTGGCTCACTGCTGAGGATCGCCCTAATATCCTCTGGATTTCGGCAGAAGATATCGGCCCCCATTTTGGCTTTGCCGGTGACAAGCATGCCATCACCCCTCATCTCGACGAGTTGGCGAGTCAGGGCACTTACTACTCGAACGCGTTTACCAGTGCCGGTGTCTGCGCTCCCTGCCGGTCAGGAATCATTACCGGGATGTTTCAGAATTCGATTGGCACGCATCATATGCGCTGCAATGCCAAGCTCCCTAATTGGTTGAGGCCGTTCCCCATGTATCTGCGCGAGGCGGGTTATTATTGTTCGAATGCTTCTAAGACCGACTATCAGTTCTCAGACCCAGGCAAAGATGAGATCTGGGACGTGTGTGGCGCAAAGGGCCATTGGAAGAACCGTGAGGAGGGCCAACCGTTCTTTGCGGTCTTTAACTTTACAGGATGTCATGAGAGTGGCATCGCGAGCGAATCCAAGTATAAGAGTGTGACAGAGAATTTGACCAAGGAGCAACGCCAGGATCCTGAGGCGCTTGATACATTGCCGCCGTATTACCCTGACACACCCATTGTTCGTGAGGATTGGAAGCGGAACTACGAGTTGATTACCGCCTTCGATACTTTTGCGGGAGAACTCATCCAAGAGGTCAAGGATGCGGGCGAGTGGGAAAATACGATCATCATGTTCTGGTCAGACCACGGCGTCGGTTTGCCGCGGGCTAAACGCTGGCTCTATGATTCTGGAACTCATGTTCCGCTAGTGGTTCACGTGCCGGAAAAGTTCATAAGTTTTCGTACTGCCGAGCCGGGCGAAACGGATGACCGTCTTGTCAGTTCAGTCGATTTTGGGCCATCTGTGCTGACCCTTGCCGGTATTGAAGTGCCGGAACACATGCATGGCTCCAGCTTCCTCGGGGATGCACCTGAGCGCGACTACGTCTATGGGGCTCGCGATCGCATGGACGAGCGCTATGACATTATTCGGACGGTGCGTGACAAAAAGTATCGCTTCGTTCGCAACTTCGAGCCGCTCAAGCCATACTACCAGTACATGAATACGCCGGAGAAAGGCGCGACCATGATGGAAATCCGCAAGGCTGAAAAGGCAGGAACCCTAACAGGAGCTGCGGCACTTTTTTCAATGGGGTCGAAGCCAGTTGAGGAGCTCTACGATCTTGAAGCGGATCCCCATGAGGTGAACAACCTCGCTGCCGATCCGGCATATGCTGAAAAACTAGAAGAGCTCAAGGGAGCTCTCTTTAAGTGGCAACTCGAGATCGGTGACATCGGATTGATTCCTGAATCTGAGATCACAGCGCGCGAAGCTACCGCTGGTGCGACCTATGCGATTTTGCATGGCGAAACTGATCAAAGTGAGCTGATTTATACGCTAACAGCCATTGCGACTTCAGCTTCCGAAGGGCAGGAGGCCTTTGCGGATCTGTTGGCCGCATTAAATTACGAGGATGCTGCTGTCCGTTACTGGGGCGCAACTGGGTTTGGGAATTTTGCCGAAGAGGCAAGTGAATTTGAAGGTGCGAGGGAAGCACTCAGGGTGGCTCTGAATGACGAAGCTCCGGCCGTTCGAATTGCTGCAGGCCGTGCTCTCTGCCGGATGGGAGATGATCCCAAGGCGCTGCGTGTGGTGGCCGATGCCATGAAGGGGGGCAATGAGTGGGCTCGCCTCGAGGCTGCAATAGTTCTTGATGAGCTGGATGAGGGTGCTCGTCCTGTTCTGAAAGATCTTCAGGCTGGATTGGATAAGCAACCTAACAAATACATTGTTCGCGTTTCGAACAAGGCAGTGAACGATTTGCTCGGCACCGATAATAAGGTACCGTAGCGGATGCCTGATCCGTCATCACTGGATGCTGTTCTCATTGCGGGAGGAAAGTCCTCCCGTTTTGGGGAGGATAAGGCTTTCTTTGACTGGAATGGAGAACCGCTTTTCCAACGCCAGTTGAAGAAGTTGCTGGCATTGGGGCCCAATCAACTTTGGTTGTCTGCCAATGGGGACCAGGATTACGGCGAACTACCGAACGGGGTTATTCGCGTTGATGACGACGACGAAGGTCTCGGTCCGGTTGGCGGTTTGTTAAATGTTTTCAAGCGAAGCGAAGCTGAGCGAATTGTTGTCCTCGGCGTTGACTTGCCACTCATGGAGGAGGGCTTTCTTGCGAAGTTGGTAGATGATGATTCCGGTATTGTTCCGAAAACGCAGCGATACTGGGAACCCCTCGCTGCGGTCTATCCACGCGAAGCGATGTTGGCAATTCTTGAATCAGCAATGGAACAGGGTAATCGGAAGTTGCAGCGCCTTCTCGACAAGGCGGAGCAGAGCGGAGTTACGAGGGCCTACGCAGTGAGCGAGGGGGAGGGCCTTCTCTTTACCAATTTGAACAGCCGCGAGGATCTCGAAAAGATTGATCCTCATCGTAGGGATGAAGGGTTGAACCTGCGCCGCTACCGCGTCGAGCGGGGTTGGGTTGAGGAGGGTGACCGGGTAGCGATGGAAGAGCCCCTCGAAGTTCGGGTGAACGGTCAAAGCGTTGCTGTGATGATGCGGACACCGGGTCATGATGAGGAATTGGCCACGGGATTCCTTCTCACTGAGAGCGTGATAGAGTCGGCTGATGATATCGCAGAGATTCAACATCGTCCCGACCTCGATCCGGAGGCAGTCGGCAATTCGCTCGAGGTCACGCTGAAGAAGGAGACCGATCTGAGTGAACTGACCCGTCACGTTTTTACGTCGAGCAGTTGCGGGGTTTGCGGCAAGGCGACAATCGAATCGGTATTTCAGCAGTTTTCACCGATTGAGCGTGGGATAACGCTGAATTCTGACTTTCTTCTCGAGCTGCCGGGTAAGTTGAGAAAACAGCAGGAGACCTTCGATCGGACGGGTGGTTTGCATGCCTCTGCCTTGTTCTCGACAGAAGGGGAGTTGTTATTGCTAAGAGAAGATGTGGGGCGTCACAATGCGTTGGACAAGGTGATTGGCCGGTCTCTGCGAGACCAGATTGATTTATCAAAAGTGGTATTGTTAGTGAGTGGTCGGATTTCTTTTGAACTGATGCAAAAAGCTCTCGCCGGAGGCATTCCAGCAGTTGCGGGAATCTCAGCGCCGAGCAGCCTGGCGGTGAAATTGGCCAGAGACAGCGGGCAAATCCTGGTCGGGTTCCTGCGCGAGCGCGGGTTTAATGTCTACTCGGGCGAGGTGGAGTAGATGGGTGCTCCGCCCGCGGAGGATGCTACATTTCGCTGGCGACAGCTGCGGCGATTATTAAAAAGTAGACAATCACGAACAGGACGCTGAGAACGATCCCGACATACCCGGTGATGATACCAGTCAGTGCCATTCCGGCATTTGAAGCCACCGTTGGATTTTCAAGCGCCCGCTTGCGGGCGATGTGACCACAAACAACTCCGGCGATACTGAAAGGAGTGAAGCAGGAGAGAATACCCAGAATGCCAAAGACGAGAGCGCAGACGGATACGGAATCAGTTTGTGATTGGTTGGCTACCAAGCCTGGTTCCGGTTGAGTTGCAGTAACAATATTGCCGGGTTGTGCTGAACTAAGAGAAGGTGGCAAAGAATCGCCCGCAAACAAGTCGGGCCGAACTTCTGAGCAGGGCTGCCACTCGGTCATGGACTCGTTCCAGACCAACGTGGTGGGTTTAATGGTTTGCGAAGCAACCAACTCTGGGAGCTGGCTCTCTTCGACGGATACTTGGCTATCCGAATTGTCAGCGTAATACCAATTCATGCCCGTGCTAGAATAGAAAGGTTAGGCCTTTAAGGCGAATTCTTTTCTTTTTCGATATCAGGTAAAGGTGCAGTAGCCACGGAAGGTCTCGAGCCGTTCGTTAAAGGCCTCCTCGGTCAGCGCTTCTACCGCATGAGTACTGAAGCTCTCGCAAGTGAAGCTTGCCACGATGGTTCCTCGGGCAATAGCACTGGTGAGATCTTCAAAGCTGAATTCTTCTTTACCAAGGCTAGCGAGATAGCCTGCAAAACCACCAATGAAAGTATCGCCAGCTCCCGTGGGATCGAAGACGTCGTTCAGAGGGAAAGCGGGGCAAGTGAAAAATTTGTCCTCACCGAAAAGCATGGCGCCGTGTTCGCCCTTTTTTACGATCACATACTTGGGTCCCATCTCCCGGAGCGCCTTTCCGGCGCCCACGATGTTGGAGGTGTCCATCATCAGTTTAGCTTCACTGTCATTGAGGACGAGGAGGTCGATTCGTTGAAGAAGGCGTTCAAGCTCATCGCGGGAAATCTGAATCCAGAGATCCATGGTGTCTGCGATAGTGAAAGAGGGGTTGTCTCCGAGTTGGTCGATCACCTCGAGCTGGTTGAGGGGGTGGGCGTTGGCAAGTAGGTTGATCTTGGCACCTTTCTGGGAGTCCGCTACCGCGGGCCTCCAGGATTCGAGAACATTGAGGGCCACTTCGAGAGTTTCGCGATCGTTCATGTCCTCCATGTATTCGCCGCTCCAGCGGAAGGTCTCCCCTTCGGAAAACTCGATACCCTCGAGGTTGATGTCACGGCTCTTAAGAAGGGTGAGGTGCTCCTCAGGGAAGTCGTGTCCGACAACGCCGACGATTCCGGAGGGGCCAAAGAAGCTGGCAGCGATCGCGGCATAGGAGGCAGAACCTCCAAGGAGATTCTCCTGGGAGGCTTTCTGCGTTTTCACGTTGTCGATAGCGATGGATCCTGAAACAAGAACACTCATGATGTCGGTAGGTTGGAATAATTAAAAATTCAAAGTGTGTCAGCCAGAAGGGCTTTGGACTCGCGGACATAAGCAGCAATATCAGACGCTTGCAAGATCCCGGATACAATGACAGCTCGTTTTGCTCCGGCATTCATGACCTGATTTAGGTTCTCTTTTTTGATCCCACCGATACAGAAAATGGGAAGATCGGGGTGCGATTCGTGGACCTGACTGATTTCTTTGATGCCGATGGGCGTGTAGGTCGGCTTGGTGGGAGTCGCAAAGAGGGGACCAAATCCAATGCAGTCGGTTCGAGGATCAGCCGCTGCTGCAGCCGCCTGCTCAACACTGTGAGTGGAGCGCCCCACTAGCATGTCATCTCCGACAATGTACCTTACTTCATCCATGGAAGGGTCATCCTGACCCACATGGACTCCATCGGCTCCGATTGATGCGGCGATCTTAGGCGAATCGTTGACGATGAAAGGAACGCCTCCGCCATGGCAGATTGGCAGGAGTTTACGGGCCCAGCGCTCGATATCGGAATCAGAGTAGCCTTTGGCTCGAAGCTGGATGATATCGATACCACCTGCAATCATTTCGCGAGTGACGCGTTCGAGGTCAGCCGGTTGGGTATAGCCGAGGTCGACGATACCATAGAGCTGGGCGGGAAAGAGGAGGGAGCGAGCCATTGAAGGACTCAACATGGTCGAGTGGTGGAGTCAACAGAGGGTTGAGTTTGGAATCACTCCTCTTCTTCAGGGTCAGCCGAGAAACTGCCCGCAGCCGGGCTGAAGTCCCAAGGTTTTGTATCACCGCCCATTTTGTCAAGAAAGGCGCCGCTGGAGAAAGCGATGAAGAAGTTGTTATCGCCGGATTCATTGCGGGTCTCGTTGTAACGCTTTTGCATCAAGGGAAGCAGTGGACGAGCTTTTTCACCTAGCAGTTCGATGGCGCGGCAGGCGCGCAATGCGGCCCACCATTTTTCATTGTAGAGTTCGCGGGCCAGCACTTGGAGAGCAACCGCGCGATGTTTTTCAGACTCAGCTGCCATCCACGAGGACATCTCGATGCGAACTGGAGCAATGTAGTCGTCCATGTAGTCGTAAAGATCTTCAAGAAGGTCCTGGTCTTCAGGAAAGGCGTAGCGCAAACCGATGATGCTCCAGTAACGTGAGGAAGGGTCGCCAGAGCGGGCCAGTGTGAGCAGTTGTTCACGACTGGTGGTGCCGACAAGATCGGCGGCGGCCCAGGCAGATTTAAGGTCAGGGCGGTGGTTGCTGCCGCCATTGTTGATGGTCAGAATATCAACGCCTTCGTCCTCTATATACTGAGCCATGATAGCTTCTGGCAGAGCGCCGTTATCTTTAATCTCCATGCGCTTCCGGATCAGTTCGGCACGATGAGCGTTGAGAGCTTTTTTCTGCTTATTGCTCATCTCGGTGAGCATCAGATTGTTGATATTTTCCGGGTCGCTGCTGATATCATAGAATTCCTCCGCAGCCCGAGTGGCGTTGGTGTAGTGGCGCTGTGCCATTGAGAGAGTTTCGGAATTTTCGTCAGCGTGTCGCGTGATGTTTCGACGAATATCAGCGAGGTCAGAGAAGACGCTTGGGGGATTCCAGGAGAGGTGCGGCATGTAGTTGCGAATGTAGAGATACTGCTTGGAACGAACCGAACGGGCCATGTCGAAGACTTCGTCAACGCGGTCGCGAAAGCCGTAAAGGTATTCGGGTGCGTCATCAGCGTCAGGCCCGATAAAGACGCTACCCTGCATGTAATCCGGAACTTCCAGTCCAACCATGGAGAGTAATGTGGCTGGAAAGTCGACAAAGGTCACTAGTCGTCCGATTGATTCCCCGGGTTTGGCTGGCGCGAGGTGCTGCCACCTTTCGGGGAAACGAATCATCAGAGGCACGTGCATACCTGAATCAGTAAGGAGGCGTTTGTGCCGCGGCATCCCAGAACCATGATCGGAGTAGAAAAAGACGATGGTATTGTCGGCGACCCCCTCATCTTCCAACTCCTTGAGCCGATCGCCGATCTGTTGATCCATCGCTGTGACGCAATCGTAGTAGCGAGCTAACGTTTTACGGACAATCGGTGTGTTGGGGTAATAAGGAGGAATGGGAGCAGTGTCAGGATTGTGGAAGAGATCTTCGGATATAAGGGATTGGACATGTTGTTCAAAAGCCCTATGAGGCCAAACCGCAGTGCGTGATTGGTGAGAGGTCATGTGATTGAAGACCGCAAAGAAAGGTCGCTGGCCTCGCTCCTTAGAATTCCAATGAGCGGCATCGCTGTTTTCGTTCCAAGATTCTTTGATGAGCCGGGCGATGCTGCCCGTATTGTAATCCGTTTTCACATTGTTGGTGGCATAGTAGCCGGCTTTTCGGAGATAGGCTGAGTAGCCTGTGACATTGTCGGGCAGTGGAAAAGCGGAACGCATCTGGTGGGTCCCCGAACTGGGAGCCCAGATCCCCGTAATCAACGTAGATCGGGAGGGAGAGCAGACTGGTGACGCAGCAAAGGCGTTGGTGTAGCGGACAGATTCTTTAGCGAATTGGTCGAGATTAGGGGTGGTGGCGTATTCGTCGCCGTAGCAACCGAGGGTAGGACTCATGTCCTCAGCAGTGAGCCAGAGGATGTTTGGAAATGCCTCAGTAGCGTTGGCCTCGGGAGAGGGGGCGGGTAACTCGCGAGCCTTGATGTTGCGAAAGCGGATCGTCCCTCCTTTGCCGTGATGCTGGATGCCGAAGTAGCCGTTGAGTGATTGAGCGTCGGTTACTTGCGCGATCCTGACGTCATTGACAAAAGTGGTGATAGAGGGGCCGTCGCAAACAACGCGATAGGTGTTCCATTGACCTTCCTGAATCACTCCATCAATCTTTCCAAGGAAATCTTTTTGTTCCTCTTTCTTCGGGTAAAGCCACCCTCCCATGCCAATGGCGTAGACGCCACCGTTCTCACCGGGGACATCTCCTTCGATTTCGATCTGGTATCCCTTTGGTTTACCTTCTTCTCCTAAAATTCGGAAAGAGAATCCGGTATTCAGCCCGGCTTCCTTGGCATCTTCCGGTAACAGGACCTCGACAGAGGCCTCAAAGTTGTCCATCTGAAGTTGACTAGTCACCCAGACATTCTTGGTCGCTAGTAAGTGAATCTCTCCGTCGATGGCTTCAAATGTTTCCACCTCTTCCCGAGGGGTCCAGCCCTCGGTATTTTTACCGTTGAAAAGGTTGACCCATTCAGCGGCGAAACTGGGCGAGGAGATGGCCAGAACGAGGACCAGGAGCATCGAGAACTTCATGGCATCACGGTAACGAATGGTGAGGTGATGCAAAGGTAAAATGGAAGCGAATGGTCACGCGATCACCTTCTCAACAAGACGAAATCGGTTGTCGTATTCGCCGCCGTTATAAGTGCGGCAACAGTCGTAGCAGGCAACAGCTCGTTTGATCTTGCGAACGCGTTCGACCACTGAGCCGCAGACCGGACACTCGTAGGTGTAAGAGCGCTTCATCTTGCGAGACGGGAAGTCGAGATTGTGACAACGATCCTCATCAGGGATTCCGAGGTCGCGGCAGGCTTGCTTCCACTCTGGCCCGTGGGGAAGAATACGTTGTCCGTCTGCTCTTGCGTAGGATACAAGGTGAGCCAACTCGTGAAGAAAGGTGCCGAATATTTCGCGATCTCGACTTGCTTCAGGCAGATCCTGAAGCTTCGGGTTAAGCTCGATCTGGTCCGTTTGAAAGAAGGCTCGGCCGGCGGCAGTGCGCATGCGAGAGTTCCACGAAACAGAGACTCTCTCAGCGAGTTTTGGAAGTTCCAATTCCATCGCGTAGAAGACCGCGATGCGGATCAGGAACCTATCAGGACCGGACCTTGGGTGGACCACCTTTGGCACTCTGGTGGGTAACCTAAAGGATGCTTCGGGTAATGGTCTCACAGCAGGCGCCGACGTAAGTGGTGCCGCGTGGTGGTCTTCAGAAGTCAGGCTACTGCTTTCAAACAGTTCCAGTTGCTCGGACATGATGGGAAAGGAACCTACTTGGGGCTGGCGTAAGGTACGGTTTCACCTGTGCGTTTGTCGATGATATTTATTTCTTCACCGACAGTTGTCACAAAGGAAAATTCATCCACACTTTCGCGAAGGAAGACGTTTGCTCCGACGGTGGAGGATTCTCCGATCACCGTTTTCCCCCCCAGCACCGTCGCGTGGGGGTAGATCACAACATGATCCTGAACATCAGGATGTCGCTTGTTACCTTTGACAATGCGACCGTTTTCATCTTTTGGAAAGTTGCGGGCTCCCAGAGTAACGCCGTGGTAGAGCTTCACATGATTACCAATGGTGCAAGTTTCCCCGATGACCACGCCGGTGCCGTGATCGATGAAGAAGTGCGTTCCGATGGTGGCACCCGGGTGGATATCGATTCCGGTCAGACTATGTGCATACTCCGTCATTATCCTTGGGATTAACGGGACGTCGAGTTTGTAGAGACAATGGGCGCAGCGTTGAATTGCGATCGCCTCAATACATGGGTAGGCCAGAATGATTTCATCGAAGTTCTTTGCGGCGGGATCTCCCTCGTAGGCTGCTTCCACGTCGGTCTGAAGCAAACGGCGAAGCTCGGGTAGATCACTCAAAAACTCGCAGACGAGATCATGAGACTGGGTTGCAAGGCCTGCATGGGATTCGCCACTTTCGTCATCACGTAGACGCAGGGTTTTGGCGATTTCCATTTCGAGAGTCTCCATAAGAGATGCAATAACCTCGCCCGTGATCATTTCCAGTTCGTCCGTCGGAATTGGTTCTTCGTCGTGATAACCGGGGAACAATACCTGCAGCAATGACTCGCAGGTGGCGATCACCTTGCGCTTTGAGGGGAGGTTTGCACTGTCAATTCGGTTGATACCTCCGATCTCATGATAGGACGATACAAGTGAATCGATTATTTTTTGCTTTCCGCAATCCATGTGTGTTCAAGAAGGTAGGCAGAGAGAGGCTATTTCCAAGGAAAAGCTTAATACGATTTGAATGATATTTTGCGTGAACTTGTCGATTACTTCAAATTACTGCCTCCAGAAAATCAGTAATTGGGAGGGTTTGGGAGGAAATATGTCAGATCGTGAGACTTTTTTGGGTCAATGCTCACAAAGGTTTCGCAAGAGAGTTTCAGACGTATAATTGTCGATTTTGAAATCTTCCCTCAATACTCGGCCCCATCTTGACCTAGCGTTTATCGCTTTAGTTTGGTTCGTTTGGTTGGTGATCACTGCTGGCGCAGACCGTTGGGCATTGTTTGTCGACGATTGGTTCATGCCTGTGACTATGGCCTTTGGTTCCTTCGTGGCGGGCTCGACGAGTCAGGGTGGCGGAGCGATCGCATTTCCGGTGATGACACTTGGATTCGATATTGATCCAAGAGGCGCGCGCGATTTTTCGATGATGATTCAATCGATTGGCATGACCTCGGCAACGATGGCGATCTTGTGGAGGAGAATACCGATCGAGAAAACAGCGCTGCTGGTTGCTGGACTTGCAGGCGCTGTGGGGATTGTCTTTGGCCTCGAAGTGGTTCAATTCTGGTTTGAGTCAACACCGACCAAGGTGTTCTTCGTTTCGCTCTGGCTCGCCTTCGGAGTCGCTCTTTGGACGATCAATCGGGTCAAAGGATCGATAAAACGTGAGTCATTGGCTGATCGAAACCTAGGCACGTTGATTTGCCTGGTCTTGGCAGGATTTGTGGGCGGTACGGTTTCCGGGCTGCTCGGTAGCGGTCTCGATATTTTCGTCTTTGCTGCCCTTGTCCTTGGTTTCCGGGTCTGCGAAACGGTGGCGACTCCGACTTCGGTTATTCTGATGGCAAGCAACAGTGTGGTCGGATTTCTCTGGCGCCTCAGTGGTGGAGGGGGTGAAGCAATAGCTCCCGAGATTTGGAATTACTGGTGGGTTTGCATTCCTGTTGTAGCGATCGGAGCCCCGCTGGGAGCACGCTTCATTTCAAATCGCGGTCATCTCTTTGTGGTAAGGCTTTTGCTCGTCGTGATCGTGGCCCAGTTTCTCGGGGCGGTGCTTATTATAAGTTTCGATGGGCCTCTGATCGCGTTGGCCATGGCAACCTTTGGGTTGGGAGTCGCACTTTTTCTGCTTTGCTGGCGTTGGGGGCGACACTATGCCTGACTCTTTAATTAGGTCCCAAAGTAACGATCCCCCGCATCACCGAGCCCGGGAATAATGTAAGCATTTTCATCGAGTCGCTCATCGAGCGCGGCGGCAAAAACGGGAATATCAGGGTGGCGTTCCTCGAAGGCGGCGACGCCTTCAGGTGCAGCGATAAGGCAAGCGAAGCGCAGGCGCTCAGCCCCAGCCTTCTTGAGCTCATCAGCGGCGTCGGCAGCACTGCCGCCGGTCGCGAGCATCGGGTCAATGAGGATGACCTCGGCCTCTGCGATGTTGGCTGGCAGTTTGCAGTAGTAGCTGTGTGGTTGATGCGTTTCTTCGTTGCGGTAGAGCCCAATGTAGCCGACTGAGGCTTCGGTGAGTATCTCGGCGAAACCATTGAGCATACCGACGCCGGCTCGTAGAATAGGAACGAGCACGATCGGTCGTTCGAGGTCGTATCCGTCGGTTTTCTTGAGTGGAGTTTCCACTTCAATGATGGTGGTTTCGAGATCTTTGGTGACTTCGAAGGTCATCAACCGGGCGACGTCGTGGAGGGCATAGCGGAACTCAGCGGTAGCGGAATCAACGGAACGAATATGAGTGAGCCGCTCGCGGATGATGGGGTGGTCAACAAGGGTCATCAGAGAAGTCTGCGCGGTTTTATCACTGTCTGCCTTTGGGGTGTTCAGTGATCCGAAACGGCGAGTTCTTCGCCCTCCTTCTCCGGTTGACGAATGTTCTCAACCATATCAATGACATCTTGCGGCGGGGCTTTATTGAAGGAGCAGACGGCAAGAGCGACGGCAAAGTTAATCAGCATGCCAAGCGTTCCGATACCTTCAGGAGAGATTCCGAACCACCAGTTCTCAGCGTTATTGGCATCCGGGTTGATGAATTTGAAGTAGATGATGTAGGCCGCCGTGAAGACGATTCCAACAATCATTCCGGATATCGCACCCTCTTTATTCATGCGCTTACTGAAGATGCCGAAGATGATGGCGGGAAAGAATGAGGCAGCGGCCAGGCCAAAGGCGAAGGCGACTACTGAGGCAACGAAGTCAGGAGGATAAACCCCGAAGATGCCTGCTATGACCACGGCAACACCGGCGGCACACCTTGCAATGAGCAATTCTTGTTTGTCGCTTATTCCGGGGGCAAACGTCTTTTTGACCAAATCGTGAGATACTGAGGTCGAGATAACGAGAAGCAGTCCTGCTGCAGTGGAAAGTGCTGCAGCCAATCCACCTGCAGCTACTAGAGCAATAACCCAGTTCGGAAGCTTGGCGATTTCGGGATTTGCCAGAACCATAATATCTTTATCGACGTAAAGCTCGTTGGCTCCTTCGGTCGGCTGGTTGGTTAGGAGGCGTTCTTCATTTTTTCCTCGTTTGTCTCCATCAAAAACGGGCTTTCCGACTAGGGAGTTACCCTTGGTGTATTGAATGATACCGTCGTCGTTTTTGTCCATCCATGCGATGAGCCCGGCGTTCTCCCAAGACTTAAGCCACTGGGGAGCCTCTGCGTATGGTTTGTTCGGGACCGTTTCGAGCAGATTGGTTCTTGCGAATACCGCAACCGCAGGAGCGGTCGTGTAGAGAATAGCGATGAACAAGAGAGCCCAGAAAGCTGAGACACGTGCTGCACTCACCTTTTTTACGGTGTAGAAACGAATGATAACATGGGGCAGACCGGCAGTTCCGACCATGAGGGCCATGGTGATGAAAAACAGGTCCGTTGTCGATTTAGTGCCTTGTGTGTAAGCATCGAAACCAAGTTGAGTGCTGAGCCCGTCCAACTTGTCGAGGAGGGCGATTTCTTCACCTATCACGTTGGAGCCCAATCCAAGCTGAGGAACAGGGTTCCCTGTCAACATTACCGAGATAAAAATGGCGGGAACCATGAAGGCAAAAATGAGAACGCAGTATTGTGCGACTTGAGTGTAGGTGATGCCCTTCATCCCCCCGAGTACGGCGTAGAAGAAGACAACTGTCATTCCGATGAGCACTCCCCAGGTGATTGGCTCAAACCCGAAAAGCATAGGGCCTTCAACTTCTGAGAAAAGGAAGCGAGAAAACACCACACCCACGCCGCGCATCTGCCCGCAGACATAGGTGAAGGAGATGAAGATCGCGCAGATGAGTGCGACCAATCGGGCCGTTTTCGAGTAGTAGCGATCGCCGACAAAATCCGGCACCGTAAATTGTCCGAATTTTCTGAGGTAAGGTGCCAGAAGAAGCGCCAGGAGCACGTAGCCTCCGGTCCAACCCATTAAGTAGCGAGAGCCATCGAAGCCGTCGAACGAAATGATTCCCGCCATCGAGATGAATGACGCGGCCGACATCCAGTCAGCAGCGGTGGCCATTCCATTGGCAAGGGCAGGGACGCCGCCTCCTGCCACGTAAAATTCGCCTGTTGATGCGGCACGAGCCCAGATCGCAATGCCGATGTAGAGGGCAAAGGTGAGGCCGACAATAAGGTAGGTCCAGGTTTGAACGTCCATGCAGTAAGTAGAGAGCTGGGGCTGGTTGGTTAGGGAGGGTTTTAATCCTGCGTTGAACCGTATTTCTTATCCAGTTTGCTCATCATGCGAACGTAGACGGCAATTAGGATGACAAAGACATAAATACTGCCTTGCTGAGCAAACCAGAAGCCGAGTTGAAAGCCTCCCAATTGGATCTTGTTGAGTTGGTCGACGAAGAGAATACCGCAGCCATAACTGACGATAAACCAGATGCCCATGAGAATTCCGACGATGTTCAAATTGGATCGCCAGTATTCTCCATTGGATTTTGAAGTGGGTTTTTCAGACATGGAGGTATAAAAAAGGGTTCCGGTTGCCTCAAAAGGCACATTGATAAATCTTTCACTTAACGGGAAAGCGTCCCCTTTTTGAAGGGGAAAATGGCTAAAGTGGTCGAAATCCTGTAAAAACAGACCACATTTCATCACATGGCCCGCAATCGCAATAAGCTAGAGCTTCACGGAGAGAGTCAGATTTCCCGAAACGGTGTCCTCGTGATTGCCAATCGACTCTCGTTTGGGGACGTGTTGCACTTGGAAAGTCAGTTCGGAGAGCGTCAAATCGTCTATCTGACGGAGCGGGGGCTGGATTATGATCCCTTGCTTCAGTCTCATTTTGAGAAGACGGAAGTTGAAGCGGTCGAATTTTCTTTGGATGAGGCTTCCAAGGCCAATTTCAAGAAAGAACTTCATCAGTTTCTAGCAGATGACTGCCTTGTAATTTTCGTTCCCGGGGTGGCGCGAACCCGAAGCGGGCAGACAATCACGGTTCCGTCGGGCACCTTAAAATTTCTGATCAGTGCCGGTGCCCCGGTTTTACCACTTTTTGTGGATCATCCCGAAGAGACTTCACTTTCGGTTGAAAAACGTGGAGCGCTCGAACGTACTGTTTTGTCTTTTGGGGAAGTGCTTCACCGAGAGGCAGCCAATCTCGCCAATTTTCAGGAGAGCCTTTTGATAGCCGCGGAGACTGCCTTTTCTCAGCGGCCAATCCTGAAAAGTAACTTGGCCTGGGAAATACTTAAGGGCCTCAAGAAACACAGTAAGACAACTGAAATTATTGATGGCTTAGACGGTCAGTCCTTGCGTTTTGACAAGCTGCTTGCGGCTGCGATCGTACTTTCGAAATACATTCGAGAAGCGACTGAAATGCCTCGCATTGGGGTTATTCTTCCTCCCGGAAAAGGCGGTATTCTTTGCAATGCGGCGGTCTTGCTGGCTGGAAAGGTTCCGGTTAACCTCAATTTTACTGCCGGCGAGAAAGCGATTGATTCCTGTATCGAGCAAGCAGGGTTGGATAAGTTTATCACAGCGGATCCTTTTGTAAGAAAGATGAGTTCTTTCAAATGGCCGCCCGACAAGAAGCTCATCTTCGTTGAACGAGTCCTCCGTGAGCTGAAACCAAAGATTATTCTCTGGTTGATCCTTTCGAAGATTTTTCCGGTAGGCCTACTAAGGAGTCTGCTGAAGGTTCCGAAGAAAGGAGGAGATGAGGAAGCGGTGCTTCTCTTTACCTCCGGAAGCTCCGGTGATCCGAAAGGCGTTGTGCTATCTCATCGCAATCTCCTAGCCAATGTGAATCAATTTGGTGCCCGCATTAATCTGAAGTCTACGGAGAAGGTGTTGGGATGTCTTCCTCTGTTCCACAGTTTTGGTTGTACTGTGACGATGTGGTATCCGATGATCGAGGGGGTCAGCGTAGTGACCTATCCGAGTCCACTGGAGGTGCCGAAACTTGCTGAACTGATAGAGAAACATTCCGTGAGCCTGCTTTTGGCAACGCCGACTTTCCTGCGAGGTTATCTGCGCCGCGCTAAGAAGGAGCAACTTGAGAGCGTGAAGCTCGCAATTACGGGTGCTGAGAAACTTCCCAAGAAAGTGGCTGAGGCATTCGAAGATCGTTTCGGAAAACCGGTGTTGGAGGGATATGGCTTAACAGAGACTTCTCCCGTGACCAATGTTAACATGCCCGACCCTGATGATTCAGAGTTCTCAGGCGGAAAAGATGCCCCTGTGATTCCCAATCATCGCTTTGGTTCTGTGGGGCAATTTATTCCAGGTGTGGCGGTTCGGATCACGGATCCAGAAACGCATGAGCCACTGCCGTTACATACCGCTGGTATGATCTGGGTGAAAGGTGCCAATATTTTTGAGGGGTATCTTGGACAGCCGGCAAAAACAGCAGCGGTCGTGAAAAATCATTGGTTCATGACGGGTGATATCGGGCGCCTCGATGAGGATGGATTTCTCTACATTGAAGGTCGTCTTTCTCGATTCTCAAAAATTGGCGGTGAGATGGTGCCTCACGAAACGGTTGAGGATCATATTAATAAAGCCTTAGGCCTTACCGACGACGAGCGCCGTGTTGCCGTGGTTGGCGTCCCGGACGAAGCCAAGGGCGAGGCCTTAATCCTTTTAAGTTCTGATCCGGATATCAATCTCCAAGACCTTCGCGCTAAGCTGACAGAGGAGGGGATTCCTGCCCTTTGGATTCCCAAGAAGATTGTTGAGGTTGAGGCTATTCCAATTCTTGCGTCTGGAAAGCTTGATATCAAAAGCTGCGAGGGTTTGGCGCAGGGTGCTTGACTTTTTAGGTGAAGCCGGACTGCGCCGTTTTCACCACAAATTGTTGAGCCACCGAGTCCGCTTTACCTAAAATGTTTTCTGACAGGGGCAGTTCGGCCTGCATGCTCGGTGAAGCAAGTGATTGTCCGGAGGGGAGATCTACCGGACCGTAATCAGCCCGCCCCAGATTCAGCCTCGGCTTTTTTCTTGGCCCGCTTTCGCTCGTTTGCATCAAGGATGCGCTTGCGCAATCTGATATTGTTAGGCGTCGCTTCGACGAGTTCGTCGGGCTCGATGTATTCGATGGCGCGCTCAAGCGAGAATTTAATTGCTGGAGTCAGATTGACGGTTTTGTCGCTACCGGCGGCACGGTGGTTGGTGACATGCTTGGCCTTGGTCGGGTTGACGGGGAGGTCATCCGTGCGCGGGTTCTCTCCAACGATCATACCCTCATAGACGTTTTCACCGGGGCTGACGAAGAGCTTGCCGCGCGTTTCAATGTTGAGCAGAGAATAGTTCATCGCTTCGCCTTTCTCCATGGAAACCAGCGTGCCGGTATGACGCGTTCGGATGTCGCCAGAGTCGGGGCGATACTCTTTAAAAAGGTGGGACATGATGCCTTCACCGCTGGTGAGGTTGAGCAGTTCGAACTCAAAACCGATGAGGCCTCGAGTTGGAATGGTGACCTCGAGGTTCGTGCGGCCGTTCTTAGTGTTCATCGCTTCAGTTGTGCCCTTGCGGTTGGCGAGCGATTGCATGCAGCCACCGACAGCGTCGTCGGGAACTTCGAGGTAAAGAGTCTCAAATGGTTCGTGCATTTTACCATCGATTTCGCGCTTGATCACGGTGGGACGTGAAACGAGCACTTCATAACCTTCTCGCCGCATTTGTTCTACCACGACAGCGACTTGCATGGCACCGCGGGCGCTGACCTTAAATTCACCGGCACTGGCAGTGTCTTCCACTTTAATGGAAACATTAGTGCGCCCTTCTCGTATTAGGCGGTCCCGTATTTCCCGCGAGGTAACACGATCACCTTCTGTTCCCGCAAAGGGGCCATCATTGACGGCAAAAGACATCATCACCGTGGGAGGATCGATCTCGACGAACGGAATATGACCAGCCTCAGAATTGGCAGCAATCGTTTCACCAATCTCGACGTCCTCAAAACCTGACAGACCAACAATATTTCCGGCGACCGCAATTTCTGCCTCGCTTGTGGCGAGAGCATTATATTCGAACACTTTGGAAATTTTGGCGCGCTGTGGCTTTTCGCCGTCATGGATTCGCCAGACTGTGTCGGCAACGGAGACAGTGCCGGAGAGGATCTTGCCGATAGCGATTCTTCCGACGTAGTCAGACCAGTCGATGTTGGAAACCAACATGGTGAATTCGGCTTCAGGATCGACCTCGGGCGCTGGAATTTTTTCCATGATCGTATCGAGCAATGGCACCATATCGGAAGCGTTTTCATTTGGCTCAACGTCGGCAAATCCATTTTTAGCGCTTCCGTAAAGGAAGGGGGCTTCGAACTGTTCTTCGGTAGCTTCGAGATCGAGAAAAAGCTCCAGCACCTTGTCGTGAACTTCGAGCGGCTCAGCATTGGCGCGATCGATTTTGTTAACGAAAACGATGGGAGTGAGGCCGGCAGCTAGGGCTTTCTTGAGTACGAAACGAGTTTGAGCCTGTGGCCCCTCGTAGGCGTCGACGACAAGCATGACCCCGTCTACCATCTTCATTACGCGTTCCACTTCACCGCCGAAGTCAGCGTGTCCAGGGGTGTCTACGATGTTGATGACGTTATCGCCCCAGCGAATGGATGTGTTCTTTGCCTTAATTGTAATTCCGCGCTCTCGCTCCTGATCCATCGAGTCCATAGCCCGATCGTCTACCGTCTGGTTCTCGCGAAAAGAGCCGGCCTGTTTAAGCATCTGGTCCACGAGTGTGGTTTTGCCGTGATCAACGTGAGCGATAATGGCAATGTTTCGAATGCGATCCGGGGTGAGAGGTGTCTCGGACATAACGGCGGGAATGACCGCTCGAAATGCGAGAATGCAAGCAGTGAAGTGGGAAACGGAGAAATCGGCTTCGAATCTGAAAATCAGGCAAAACGAAGAGGGTTGACTGCTTGACCCAATCCTGTTCGGTTACAATAGAGGTCCCACCGGGGTCCGCGAATGATGCGAACTGATTTGAATGAGCGGCTGGCAACGGAACTGCGCGAGTGGATGCCCGTGGGGCAGCGCTACCTTGTGGCGCTATCAGGGGGTCGCGATTCCATGGCGTTGATGCACTTTCTGAACGTGGCGGGTTACCGTGATCTTGTACTTTGTCATGTGAACCATTGCCTACGCGGCGAAGAATCCGACGGCGATGAGGTGTTGGTCAAAGAAACTGGAGAAGCGATGGGGTTACGGGTCTTTTCCACCCGCATCGGAGTAAAGGCGATAGCAGAAAAGCGAAAGTTATCGATTGAAACCGCGGCGAGGGAGGTGCGTTACTCTTGGTTTTCGGAGGTGGCGAGAAAGGAAAAATGTTGCCGGGTGGTGACTGCGCATCATTCTGAAGATCAGGTAGAAACAGTCTTGATTAATTTTTTTCGTGGATCGGGTAGTCGTGGGATTTCAGGGATGAAGTGTCATTCGCACCGCGATGTGGACGGTGTGGAACTAGAGCTTTTCCGACCTTTACTAGCAGTAGAGCGCGAGCGCATCGATAAATATGTTGAGGTTAACGGGATAGCTTTTCGCGAAGACTCAAGCAACGCGGAGGCCTTTGCGCTGCGCAACCGCGTTCGGCACCGTTTGCTTCCCGAGGTGGAATCGATTTTTGGCAGGAACGTTCGGGGGGCCGTCTTGAGGGCGGCGGAACTATCGAGAAGGGATGAAGCGTGGATGCAGGCCAACCTCGATAACCTTTCTGTAAAAATGTCGAAAGGTCTCGATGTGAAGCGGCTTCGAGAACTGCCTGAAGCCTTGCGTGATCGCTGTATCATGGGGTGGTTGAGGGAGAGTGGAGTTCCGAATTGCGGGTTTGATGAGGTATCCCGTGTTTCGGAAGTTGCCATGTCAATGGACCGGCCCGCTAAATTGAGTTTGCCTGGAGATTTTCATGTGCGCCGTCGAGAGGGTGTGCTTTTCTTGGAGGGCCCCCAACCATAGTCGACAGGAGTGCAGTGGAATCGAAATTAATGGCCTATCGAATTTTAGTTACCGGAGGAGCGGGATTTATCGGATCCAACCTCATTTATTATCTTCTTGGTTCAGCCGAAGCTGACCTGGGTATTTTAATTGAGAGGGTGGTCACACTGGACAAGCTGACCTACGCGGGAAACCCTGATAACCTCGAAGGACTGGCCGGCGATGGAAGGCATCGAATGGTGCAGGGAGATATTTGTGATGCCAATCTCGTCAGTGCTTTATTAAATGAGGAGCAAATTAACGCCGTTATTCATCTGGCAGCCGAGTCTCACGTGGATCGCTCAATCGATGCCTCATCGGAGTTTATTCGGACCAACGTGGTTGGCACTCACACGCTGCTCAATATTGCAAGGCAGCGGGCCAATGTGGGAAAGGTAGACTTCCGATTTCTTCATGTCTCGACCGATGAGGTCTATGGCTCCCTCGGTGCGAATGACCCTCCCTTTTCCGAGGTAAGTGCTTATGCGCCGAATAGTCCCTATTCAGCTTCCAAAGCGGCAGGTGATCACCTTGCTCGGGCCTGGTTTCAAACCTATGGATTTCCTGTCATCATCACCAACTGTTCGAATAACTATGGACCACGCCAGTTCCCGGAGAAGCTTGTCCCTTTGATGATACAGAAGTTACGTCTTGGAAAAAAGCTGCCGATCTATGGGGATGGTTCCAATGTGAGGGATTGGCTTTATGTGGAAGATCATTGCCGCGCTCTGGCTTTAGCTCTGGTCAAGGGAGCTCCCGGAGAAGTCTATAACGTTGGCGGTAAGTGCGAGCTATCAAATTTGGCAATGGTAAAAACTCTGATCACTGCAGTGGCAGAGATGGTCGATTCTGTCGATGCACAGAATCCGGAGGAGTGGATTGAATTTGTTACTGACCGGCCCGGCCACGACTGGCGCTATGCGGTCGATTGTTCAAAGATCATTCGCGAATTGCATTGGGAGCCTAAAGAGTCCTTTGAGTCCGGCTTGAAGAAAACAGTAGAGTGGTACTTGGCCAACGACAGTTGGATCAGCGGGATTGAGGATGGAAGTTACCGCGGAGAGCGGTTAGGTCTCGGCGATTAGATCATTCTGTAGGAATGACACCAAACTCAGCGAGGGCGCAGGTCACCTCGTCCATCGGTAGCCCGATAACATTGGTCATGGATCCTTCGATGCGCTCGATAATGTCAGCACCGTGTTCCTGAGCGGCATAAGCTCCTGCCTTGTCCATGGGGTTGATTTTATCGTGATAGGCAGTCATCTCTCTGGACGAAAGGTGCTTGAAATGAACGTCGGTGACGACATCAAAACAACTTTCTTTGTCGCTGTTGTATTTCATAATCGCGACGGCAGTGAAGACCTGATGGGAATTTCCGTTGAGCGATTCCAGCATCTGACGGGCCTCCGCTCGATCCATCGGCTTGGTGAGTACTTGATCACCGAGTAGGACGAGCGTGTCTGCGGCTACGACAACGGCTTCGGGGTGCTGTGTTGCCACCGCTTCTGCTTTGAGTCGGGCATTCAATTCGGTCAGCGTCCGAATGAGAATCGAAACGTCTTCGTTTTCCTCCACGTCGGGTTTGATCACTTCGAAGTCAAAATGAGCCTGCGTTAGCAAGTCGCTGCGTCGCGGTGAGCCGGATGCAAGAATGAGTCTGGGAGCGTCAGCCATCACATTAGTTAACGAAATTCTGTGGCAAAAAAGGGATTGTTTCGTTTCTCTTCTCCAACCGATGTCATAGGTCCATGGCCGGGGCAGATAACGGTTTCGTCAGGAAGCGTAAGAATTTTTTCCCGGTTATTTTTCCAGGCATCAGCGAAAGAGATCATGCCGCCGCCCATGGATCCGGCGAACATGGCGTCTCCTACGACAGCTACGGGTTTGTCGAGTCCTTCAATGTAATAGGTAGTTCCGCCGACAGAGTGGCCGCTGGTTGTGAAGGCCTTGATGGAAAGGTTTCCAATGGAGAATGAATCGCCTTCTGAAAAATTCTGTGTTCCAGGCCAGGGTTCGGCTTCGTTGGAATAGACACACACATCCTCGCAGGCAGCTTTGAGCCGATCTAGATCGGCGATGTGATCATTATGGGTGTGAGTGATAAAGATGTTGTCGATGGTTATGCCTGCACTGATTGCTTTGTCGATGAGTTTGGTGCTGTCGGTCCCCGAGTCGAAGGCTGCCCCGACTTTGGAATCCGGATCCCAGACTAGAAAAGCATTCACTCGCATGTCGCGGTAGGGTGTGTTCAGAACCTCGAGACCTTCAAGCTCGACTGAACGTGGGCGCCAGACCTTTGAGGCTGACATAGTAAGTGCCCGAGGGTCGAGGCTGAGGGCTTCGGCAACTTTCACTAGAGCGGGCTCGTCACAGAATTCTCCGCGGCATAGTCGATGCAGGACATCTGGGTTGACGCCTGTGGCTTCGGCCAGATCGCCTTCCGAGATGTGACGGCCACGCATGGACTTGGCGATGATATCCTCAAAGAAATCTTCGATAGGGATGATGGGGCTCATAAGTCGGAAGATTGTCGAGGTTTCCGGCAGAAAATCATCTCCGTTTGGAAATTTTCTTGTCCAGATTTCTAAAAGATGCCATTCTCATTCTGGGGATCAGTGTATTTACATTGTATTCTTCAGCACTAAATGCGCCCTCGGGCAAATCATAACTACATACGAAAGGAAAACCCATGAAATTACAAAGGAAACGAGAAGGGGCCTTTACCCTGATCGAACTGTTAGTGGTAATCGCTATCATCGGCATCTTGGCCAGTGCAGCAATGCCCGCTTATAATGGTATTCAGGAACGAGCCAAGCGCACCAAGGATGTGAATAACGTCAAGCAGATCCTGCTAGGAGCTCGTGCTTTTGCAGCGGATAACGAAGGACTCTACCCATCTTACGATCCTGATGAAGCGAACGGTGAGGGAGCTGAATTTACTACTTCAACTGATGCCTTTAACGTTCTTATTCCGGACTACATCGATACCGAGATCATTTTCTGGATGCAGACCAAGCACCCTGACAAGCTTCGTCCCCCGCGTGAGGACGGTGAATTGGACGACGACGAGAACGTTTATGCTTACGTTAAGGGTCAGACTGACACCAGTTTCAGCCGATCACCTTTGGTGGCTGATGGCCTCATGCAAAGTCCCGGCACATACGGCGAGTATCACCCTTGGCTGAAGTCAAAGAAGGCTGTCGTTGGTTTTTGCGGCGGTCACGTGACCGAAGAGAGGCTGACATCCGGCCAAGCTGGTGCCACCGTTAAGAGTAAAGATGGTCTTGTGGAAGATATCTTTACTGAGCGCCAAACCTCTGGCGATGATGGTCGCTCCTCGGGTGGTTGGCTTGACACCAAGCAGGACAATGTGCTGCTCCCCGATTAATCGGCCTTTACTTTAAGGGGTTTAACCCCCCGAACTTTTGCCCGATCAGGTTTTCCTGATCGGGCATTTTCTTTTCCGGTAGAGGCGAAAGAATGCCGTAAACAAGGACTCGTCTTCGTGTATTCTTTGGCCTACAAGTAACGAGATGAATGTCACACCTATAATTCTTGCAGCCGGTATGGTAGCTTCGGCTCTCACTTTTAATACGGTCGGCGAAGATAGCGTCGAAGTGCTTTTTAATGGAAAAGACCTAACCGGTTGGAGCGGCAAGGAAGCGAACTGGTCCGTTGTCGACGGTGTCATCGTAGGAACCACCACGGATGAAGATCCTCTTCCCTACAATCAATTCCTAATTTGGGAAGGTGGCGAGGTGGAGGATTTTGAACTGACCGCTGATTTGAAGCTGACAAGTAACGGCAACAACTCGGGCATTCAATACCGCTCTCAGCTTCGCCCGGACCTGGGAGAGCAAGTGGTTTCCGGATACCAGTGCGACATGCACCCGGCCGTTTGGGCTAATGGCATGGGTTACCACGAAAAAGGTCGTGGCATCATCTGCAAGCGTGGTATGAAGGTAGTTATCACGCCTGAAGGTAAGCCCAAGATTGTTGGCGAGCTGCCGATGGAGCCTGAGTTCAACACTGGCGAGTGGAACACCTATAAGATTACCGCGAAAGGCAATCATATCGTTCACGAGATCAACGGGGTGCAAACGATTGATATGGTCGACCATGATGAAAAAGGCCGTGCTCTCAGTGGGCTGATCGCTTTCCAGATTCACAAAGGTGCGGCCATGAAGATCGAGATTCGCAACGTTACATTGAAGCGCCATCCCAAGGCTGATCTCGTTTCTCCCGATGAAACGCCGATTCCCGAGGGCGCTGCCGATGTGAATCCTCCAAGAAAACCGAAAGGTAAAGGTAAGGCGAAAGCCAAGGGGTAAGCCGGGGATCTACCGGGCAATGGGGGGGTAAATAGTACCATCCCGTGCTGGATTCGGCTGCTGCGGGACCTATCTCATAGAAGCCTCATCCACCCGATAATGCGAGCAAACGCTCGCATTTTTTTGTGTGAGCGCTATCGAAGGGTCGCCCTCAATGACCGCTCTGCGCCGACAGTTCTTTCTCAGCTACGCCGTCATTGGCAGTGTGATGCCGTTGATGACGGTGTTCCTGCGGGAGCAGGGGGGGTTCAACTTTCTCCAGATCGGCCTGGCAATGTCGCTGATGAACATCCCCATGCTGTGTTCACCGGCGTTGATCACGCTGCTGGCCGACCGGGATATCGATTCCCGCCGCATTCTTGCAGTGGCTTACACCTGCAGTGCGATGGTGCTCTCGGCGATGTATTTCTCGCATGACATAACCCTGACACTGACGCTGTTTGTTTTTCATGGTCTGTCCTTTGTTGCGATGTTGCCGCTGCAGGATGGTTATTATTTTTCGCTGGCGGAACAGAAACGACGTGGGGGTGAATCAGTAATCAAGTACCCGCTCATTCGTGTCTGGGGAACCCTGGGATTTATCCTGCCAAGTTTGATTCTCTATTTTCCGCTATCAAAGGGTGCCACGGCAAATGCAATTCTTCCCTGCGCGGTGTGCTTCTGTCTACTAAGTTTGTTGAACAGTTTCACCTTGCCGGCGGTGGAGAAACTGAAACGGTCCAGCAATCGGCTGCCCACCAAGGAAGCCTTGCAGGCGATCTTTGCTCCGAATGCTCGCTGGCTCTCGATTGGGCTATTTTTCGGCTTTATGGCTGTGTCAGCTTTCTACGCCTTCATTGGTAATTTCTTCGATGAATCAGTGGGTATTCCAAAAAAATATATCGGTCTGGTTATCAACATTGGAGTAGTCATTGAGGTGGGTTTCACTCTTATTATGCCGTGGATGCAGCGAAAAATAGACCTGAAGGGCATTATGGTTTTGGGGCTGTTTTGCATGGCACTGAGGATGATCCTGCTTGCGTTTTTTCCGACGCCGGCGATGGCGGTTGTGGTGCAGTTGTGCCATGGTCTGGAAGTCCTCGCGCTTTTTGTGGGACCGGTGATGTTCCTCGACCGTCTCGCGACTGATGAGTTCCGCAACTCAATTCACGGAGTTTTTACTATGGTGATTGGAGGAGTGGCGAGAGTGGTTGGAGGAGTGGCCGCCGGTTTGATCGTGATGAGATTTGGCCTGCAGGGAGGATTGCTATATGGAGCCGGCCTCTCTTTCTGTTCTTTTCTTATTATCGCTCTTCTTTTTCATCGAATTCCGCCTCCCAGCGAGATTCACGAAAATGCGGTTTCCTCGGTCGATTCTTCGTGATAAAGGAAGATCGTTTTCCTGAAAGTTTCAGTTCAATGTCCTCCCCTGAATCAGATCGTTCAAAGCACTGGTCTAAGGCGGCAATTGCCAGCCTCACTCTTGCGATTGCTGGATTCTTTTCAGTGGGTATCGTCGTTGGTTTATTCCTTGCCGCGATCGCCGCTGTGTGTGGCCATGTCGCTCGACACAATGCTGAAATAAATGATCTCCGCGGGGGCAGAGTGGCGGTAACCGGAATAGTGGTCGGCTACCTAGCGATGCTTTCGTTCCCTTTGTGGGTAGTGATTGCTTTCGGAACATTCCCCACCTTGAGGTTTTACGGGGAGGGCCGAAATGAGATCGCCCGCGAGGCTAGCAAGGCGCGGGTGGAGAGCCTCTATGCCGCTTGCGAGGATTTCGCCCGTGAGAACAATAATCGTTATCCAACGGAGTGGGATCAGCTCGCTGGACGCTACATTCCCGGACATGAGTTGAGAAACTTATTGCGAAGTCCCTACACAGGTGGTGCTCCACGAGCATGTGAAATTGTGCCTCATGACCGTCCTGTGCTCGCAGCAATCGCTGAATCCCTGATTGTAATTCAGGAAATTGCCCCCGCAACAGAGTCACAAATTGCTGTGGTTTATGCTGATGGAACGGTAAAGTTAATCCATAATCCTGACTACCAATGAAGACAACTTCCATACTGACCATTGCCCTCGTCGCTTTCTCTTTCTCGGCCACCCACGCTGACAATAGTGTGATCTATCTCGAAGCGACGGAAACGGAAGAGCTCATGGCGAAAGACGGACAAAAAGTAACGGTGCATGGAGAGACAGCGGGAGCTGGTAAATCATCGTCAGGAACCAACTTTGTTAACTTCAAAGGTGGAGAGTTTTACCTAGTCACCTTCAAGTCGGATCTGAATCTATTTCCAGAAGGGGAGCCGGCAGACCTCTACGATGGAAAGCGTCTCGCCGTCACTGGAGTGATGTCAATCTATCAGGGGAAGCCACAATTCAAACTGACCTCACCGGATCAGATACGCATCCTCGAAGCTGGCGAGGAATTTCCGCCTAAGCAAGGGACACCCAAAGTGGAAATTAAACCGAAAGCTGATCCGCCAAAGACTCCTGCCCCCGAAGCAAAGCCGGAGGATAAGTCGAAGCCAAGGCCACCGGTCGACCCTTCGGAATACTTTAAGTAACTTCGAGGAACTACATGCCTATGGCGGCGCGAACTCGGTCTGTCACTTCGCAAGCTTTTTCCGAGGCACGTTTTGCCCCCTCTTCTAGAACACCGTCCACGTAAGCGGCGTCTTTCACCAGTTCCTCGCGGCGTTCCTGCATTGGGGCAAAGTGATCACGAATGGCTTCAAAGAGGATCTGCTTGTAGTGACCGTAGCCTTCACCACCGGCACGGAAAGAATCTTCCATCTCTTTTACTGCTCCTTCAGGGGCAAAGAGCTTGTAGAGCTGGACGATGTAGCTATCGGTTGGATCCTTCGGATCATCGACCGGCGTGGAATCGGTCACGATTTTCATGATTTTTTTGCGAAGTTTTTTCTCAGTCTCTTCGAAAATATCGATCGTGTTATCGTAACTCTTACTCATCTTCTGGCCGTCGAGGCCAGGGATCATTGAGGTGGCCTCACGAATCCGAGGTTCTGGAATGACGAGCAAATCCTCTCCGTAGCGGTCGTTAAATTTCTGCGCCACGTCGCGGGTCAACTCAAGGTGCTGTTTCTGGTCTCTACCAACCGGAACAACATTAGAGTCAAAAATAAGGATATCAGCCGCCTGCAGAAGAGGGTAGGCAAAGAGGCCGTGAGAAGGCGAAATGCCATGAGCTATCTTGTCCTTATAGGAAACGCAACGCTCCAGCATCCCCATCGGAGTGACACAGCTAAGGATCCAAGCTAGTTCGGTGACTTCAGGAACATCGGACTGTCTCCAGAAAGTAGATTTCTTGGGATCAAGACCGCAGGCTAGGAAATCGATCGCGAGGTCGCGGACGTTCCCCCGAAGTTGAGCCGGGTCGTGGGTGGAGGTGAGAGCGTGGTAGTCAGCTATAAAATAGAAGGCATCGCCTTCGTCTTGAAGGGCGATGGCGGGCTTCATCATGCCGAAGTAGTTCCCGATGTGGGGGCGACCGCTAGGTTGGATGCCGGAGAGAATTCGCATAGCAACTGGTGAATGCCAGCCTATTAAGGGAGCGGGCAGGGAGAACATTTCATCACCCCGCGACCGAAATCAAATACCGGTCGGAAAATGGCCCTTAAAAAATACTGTTCACTTTTTTACTGGACTCTTGAACAGTATCTGGTATTCTAGTTGAAATCCTTTGGCATATTATGGTTGAACTGCTATCTCCTAACGACAAAGAGGCTGGATCCTCGTCCACCCCTCATAACGACAATTCCAATAACAACAAGGTCAACGAAAATACCAAAGTTGCTGCTGCCGGCGCTTCCGATCCGGCTAAATCAGCTAAATCAGCTAAGCCTTCAAAGGGAACTCGAAAGACCACGCCAAACTCCTCAACGAACCCCTCTCCCAAGAAATCCGATATGGCCGCTCCAAAGACAGACAAAGATGCTAACCGTGTAGCTGAAGCTCGATCCAAGAACCTGGACCTTGCTATTTCCCAGATCCAGAAGGACTTCGGCGAGGCCGCCATTATGCGGCTGGGTTCGGACAACCATATGGATGTTGAAGTCATTCCGACCGGCAACCTCATCATTGACCGCGCTCTCGGTGCGGGTGGCTTTCCTCGCGGACGGATCGTCGAAGTCTATGGCCCTGAATCTTCCGGAAAAACAACTCTGACTCTGACCAGTGTGGCTCAGGCTCAGAAAGCGGGTGGTCTTGCCGCATTTGTTGATGTTGAGCATGCGCTCGACCCGCAGTATGCACGCCGTCTCGGAGTTGACCTCGATAATCTGTTACTTTCCCAACCAAGCTCTGGTGAAGAAGCACTCCGAATTGTGGAAACATTGGTTCGTTCCAATGCTCTCGACGTCATTGTGCTCGACTCGGTGGCGGCCCTCGTGACGAAGCAAGAACTCGACGGTGAGATTGGTGATGCAACGGTAGGAGCCCAAGCACGCCTTATGAGTGCGGCCCTTCGAAAATTGACTTCCATCATTTCCAAAGCTCGCACCGTGGTCATCTTTACTAACCAGATCCGCGAGAAAGTGGGAATTATGTTTGGTAATCCCGAGACGCAGCCAGGTGGTCGTGCCCTCAAGTTTTACAGTTCCGTTCGATGTGACATTCGCCGGACTGGGGCCATTAAAAATTCCGACGGCTCTGTTGCCGGTAACCGAACGAAATTGAAAGTGGTTAAGAACAAGGTGGCTCCACCTTACGGCGAAGCCGAGTTCGATATCATGTTCAACGAGGGAATCTCCGCGGCAGGCTCCTTGCTTGATCTCGCAATCGAGAATGAGATCCTCCAAAAGCGCGGATCGTGGATTAGTTACAAAGGCTCCCAGTTGGCACAAGGTCGTGACGCCGCGAAAGAGGCACTGAAAAATGATGAGGCGCTCTACGCTGAGATCGAAGCCGAAGTGAAGGCTGCGATGGATGCGGGTGAGTAGGTTGAGTAAGTTGTGGCGGTAGCCAGAAACCTAGTACTCCTTCTCGTAATCATAATCTTACTCCCTTTCGGTCGACCTGAATGTCGCCCAGCGGCAAACTAGAAAACGCAACAGTCAGCTGTGGCGTTTTTATAGTTTTGAAAAATCATTGCTCCTGATTTCTGGAGAGTAGGAGGGACGACTTGCCGACACTATGTAAACCCCTGCCTGTCCAAAATAGGAACCGCCTTCTATTGCTTTTCGGGCCTTGCTGATGCACGCCTTGGCCCAAGGAAGGTCATCATCTGGGATGAGTTCTAGTTTGAAGCTGGTTGTGATATTCAGAAAGTCATTCCCGTCCATCATTTCAGTGTTGATGGTCACGATCTGGTTCATGGTATCAGTGAAGTGATTTTCCCATAGTAACCCCGACAGTTTGCGCCCGATTTTTCGATCGCCGCCACGTTGTGCCTGGGAGGAAATGGCGGTCTCGATGAACCTGTCCATATCAGCGATAGTAGGCATAAAACTAAACAGGCTGTCATCGGTTTCCAGAATTGCCAGCCTCCCGCCAGGCTTCAGCTTGCGATAAATAGTCTGTAAAGCTTTAGCTGGTTCTGCAAGGTGCTGGAGCAGAAAACGGCAGTAGGCGAAATCAATACTTGCATCCTCCAAGCAGTCCAACTGATACACATCACCTGCGCGAAATTCTGGTGGGCCTTCAGTGTCCGATGCCATTTTTCGGGCCAGTGAGAGGAGTGACTCGTTGAGTTCAACACCGATGACCTTGCCTGCGGGACAGAGTTCACGTTTAATTAGTCCGGATATAAACCCCGGTCCAGATGCTAGGTCCGCCACGATCATGCCGTCCTCTAGGCCGTGGGCGGCGAGGTAGCTTTCTTCGATGGACCAAGCAACCTTTGCCTGTCGTTTTAACCTTTCCAGTTCATCGGTATTATTTGAAAACTCTCCGTAGTTGTAGGTTCCTAGGTTGTTACCCATTTGCTTTATATTGTTTTAGATTGTCGTATGTCCCGATCATGCGTCCGGCCAGAATGCACCCAATATTTAGCAACACGGTGGCCATCAACTTTGGTTTTGTTTTAATGAGCCGCATTGCCGTTTGCCTTGAGAGTACGTGGATTAGGCCATCTTCGAGTGCAATTACATCTGCCGTCCTGCCTGTGGCGGTGAGTAATCCGATTTCACCGAATATTTGTCCACGCCCCAGAATAATGGCATCAGTGTCTTCCCTGTCCTGTCTGACTGAGACGCTACCCTGTTCAATGATAAACATTTCCTCTCGGTAATCTTCTTTTTGGATAATGTGATCGCCGGATTCAAATTTCAGCGGGTATGTATTTATTCTTAACTCTTCGACTTCATCTTTTGTAAGTCCGGCAAAGATAGTTTCTCCAGTGCACTCAAGTGCAAGCTGGAAAGTTTGGTCCAGTGCATGACTGTAATCCAGTGACTGCAGATCGTATGTTTGCAGGGCATCAGTAAAGTTTTCGAGAAACCATGCAACCTCTTGGCAGATTTTACCGGAAAGCGATTCTTTTAATGTCTTAAGGAAAGGTGAGCCACATTTTTCAAGATGCTGTTCATCTCGAAGAACCTGCACCATGGGGATATCATAGCCAAAGGATTCATAAAGGATATTCGACTTGTAGCGGCGGTATCCCAGTTGGGAATACAGCTGTGCCATGTGTGGCGGTGCTGCACAGAAGTCAAAAGTGACTCCGTCAGACATGGCTGTCTGAAAGGCCTTCGAGAATAGTCGCCAAAGTACTGTTGAGCCTCTTAACTCAGGTGAAATCATCAATCTTGAGGTGAAGCATATTCGGCCCGATTTACTTTCCAAGAAAGGCTTAAAGCAGAACATTTCTTGGTATTCGGCGAACCTTTCCGGCAAAGAGGTAAGCTCATCAGCATAGGTCAGGCGCAGTGCACCTAGAATGCCGTTATTTTTCTTTATAACAAGATTCTTTGAGATCGCATCCAGTTCATCTGTAATTCTGCCAGATTCATGATCTGCACCTACAACCTCTTTCTGCATGCTACGTACATAGATATCGTAACGGAAACGAGTTAATTCCTCGAGATCGATATGATTTGATACGATTTCTATATTCGTGGACAAAGCGATTCCCGCAGCGAGAAAGGGTGCAATTCAATATGAATGGAGCAAATGAATACTTCAAGAGTTAGCATATTTTTAGATGGTGGCTAAACATCCAGTCCCTAACCTGTATTCAGTTGCGGTAACACACGCTTTCCTTGCCTTCCTTACGCAGAATTCTTCGTTACAAACTCTTTCACTGCTTCAGCAGAGGCTTCGACTGGATAGTTCACCTGTTTTTTCTTTTTGAGCGCCTCGAGAGACTCCTCTTTGGGAACCTCGCCGATCGCGTGCTTGATCACGTCAGGGAACTTGGCTGCGTGAGCAGTTGCTAGGACGATGTTCGTTTTGGATAGATTGAGATCTTGGAATCCACAGGCAGTATGAGGATCTACCACATAGTCGTAGGTCTCTTTCACGGCTCGGATGTTCTTCAAGATATCTTCATCAGAACTGTGAGTTGCTGTGAAGTTTGAGGCATTGAAATTCGGAATGGCAATCGAACCGTTCGAGATGAACTCAGCCATTTGAGCTAAAGTGGCGTCAGCGTTCTTTTCGTTGTGGTAATAGAGGAAACGCTCGAAATTTGACGCGACCTGAATATCCATGCTTGGTGCGTGGCTTGGGTGGACTTTTTCAGGCTCGTAAGTGCCGCTGGTAAAGAGGCGATAGAGGATGTCGTTTTGGTTAGTCGCCACCGCAAACTGGTCAACCGGAAGGCCCATCTGGTGAACCAGCCAACCGGCGAAAATATTCCCGAAGTTGCCAGTGGGAACGATGAAATTAACATCATCACGATTTTCCGGGGGGAGTTGCATGAAGGCATGAACGTAGTAAATAGCCTGCGCCAGAACACGGACGATGTTGATGGAGTTGATCGCTGAGAGGCGGAGCTGCTCTTTTGTCTCAAGATCACCCATCAGCTCTTTAACGATCGCTTGGGCATCATCGAAGGAACCCTTGATTGGGATAGGGAAGATATTGCTGGCGCCGGTGCAGGTCATCTGTCGCTCCTGCAGTTTTGAGATGCGACCCTCCGGATATATAACAAAGGCGTTGACTCCTTTTTTGCCGGCAAGTCCATGGATCGCGGCGGATCCAGTGTCCCCGGAGGTGGCACCAAGCACGTTAATGGTTTGTCCCGTGCGTTCGATTTGCTCCTCGAAAAGATTGCCAATGAGTTGAAGGCCGAAGTCTTTAAAAGACAGGGTCGGACCGTGGAAAAGCTCTAGAACGAAAAGGTTGTCTTCCAGTTGAATGAGCGGTGCGCTCATGGTGTCGCTAAAGTCACCGTAGCTTTTGTCGACGATTTCGACGAGATGGTCGGGATTATGATCAGAGTCAAAGAGGCCGAGAATATCCCAGGCGAGCGCCGGGTAGGGGAGGGCGTCTTCAATCAGGAGATCGCTGGGAAGGAGGGGGAGATTTTTCGGCACGTAAAGTCCGCCGTCGGGTGCAAGCCCATTGGCGAAAGCATCGAAGAAACTGACGGGGTCACTACCCCCCCGCGTCGAGACAAATTGCATGGGTAAAGCTAAAGCGTTTTTGGAGGTTTGAAATTGGAAATTGCCGACAATGACTAACTGAGATCTTCTACTCGTAGCAAGACGGGTGATTCGCAAACACAATCGAGTTGGCCGATACGATCGATAGCGGTCTGGACGATCCCAAAGGGTGCATAGTGGAGCATTAAGACGACAGGTGCTGTTGCTTCATTATGGTCCTCTGGCTGTATCAACGAGAGAATGCCGACATCAAGTTCGCCAAGTAGGGCAGCAATCTGCGCGAGAACGCCGGGACGGTCCTCAACTTCGACTCTGAGATAATATTTGGAAATGCTTTCTTCGATCGGAGCGGGTTTACCGTAGAGCCCGTGAGTGACAAAACCGGAACCGGTGTTTGAGCCGATCAGAGCAGTAGCATCCGCGATATCGGCGATGACTGAGCTAGAGGTCGGGTCCTGCCCCGCACCGGATCCATAGAAAAGTGTTTCCCCAACAACATCGCCTTTAACTAGGATGGCATTGAAGACACCCTTAACCGAAGCGAGGATGTGCTCCTTGGCGATTAGTGAAGGCTGAACACGGACTTCGATCGCACCTGTTTTTTCGTGCAACTGGATGATCGCGAGAAGCTTAATGGAGTAACCAAGCTTTTCAGCGAAAGCGATATCTTCACGATGAACGTTTTCAATACCCTCCACGTAAATCTTGTCACAACGGACCCAACAGCCATAGCTCAGCGAAGCGAGGATGATCGCTTTATGAGCGGCGTCCCAGCCGTTCACATCCAACGTTGGATCGGCTTCGGCATACCCCAGTTCCTGAGCCTCACCCAGAGCAGTTTGGTAGTCGAGTCCCTCCTCAGTCATCCGTGTTAAAATGTAATTACATGTGCCGTTGATGATGCCAGCCATGGTCTGGATGTGGTTGCCGATCAAAGACTCTTGAACTGTCTTAATGATCGGGATACCACCAGCGACTGCTGCTTCGTAGTAGATGGGCTGGCCATGTTCTTCGGCAATCGCGAAAAGTTCCTGCCCACGTTCGGCGAGTAGTGCTTTGTTTCCAGTAACAACGGCCTTTCCGTTTTCAAGTGAAGCTTTGACCAGGTCGAAGGCACGATCGATTCCGCCTATCAATTCAACGATCAAATCGATTTCCGGATCATGAACTAGATCATTCAGGTCAGTGGTCACGAGTTCTGCAGGTATTTCGACGGAGCGGGTCTTGTTGAGATCACGGACCGCAATGCGGCTAACCACAAACTCACGTCCTGTTCGCTCGCGAAGCAGGTGTTGGTTCTTCTGAATGTTCTTGTAGACTCCGGCCCCGACGTTGCCAAAGCCTGCGAGACCGATTTTTAGATTAGGTACCGACATCTTCCGCAAAAGAAGGTCTCCGAAGGCCTCTTCGCAAACGGATTTTCGGACCTTTCGTATATCCAAAGTAATTCAGAACGACGTAATTCGGGAATTGCATTGAATCCAACCTCATGGCCTACTGCCTCCCATGAAAATTTATTCACTTCTTTTAATGCCAATCCTCGGCACTCTGGCTCTTGCCACGGTCGAGGCCGAAGAAGGTTTCATCGAGCTTTTTAATGGCGAGAATCTTGATGGTTGGACGCCCTCAAAGGAGAATCCTGATTCATACTCGGTTAAAGACGGTAAACTCATCGTTAAGGGCGGGCGAAGTCACTTGTTTTACACCGGCGATGTTCAAGCCGGGAAATTCAAAGATTTCGAACTAAAGGTCCGCGCGAAAACATTCCCAGGCGCCAACAGTGGTGTCTATTTCCACTCAGAATATCAGAATGAAGGCTGGCCAAACAAAGGATATGAGTGCCAGGTAAACTCTACCCATAAGGATCCGAAGAAGACTGGAAGCCTTTACGGCGTGATCAATATTCTCGTACTCGCCGAGGGGCAGAAACAGCCCAAGGGTGGCAAGCATATTGAGCGGGACAAGGCTCCTAGCACTGATGGTGAGTGGTTCGACTACCATATCATCGTCAAAGGGCGTGACATTGAAATTAGAGTCAACGGAGAGACGACAGTGAAATACAGCGAGCCCAAAGGTGGCCCTGATACCGTTTTTGGTGGCCGCCGTCTTTCCGAGGGAACTTTCGCCATTCAAGCTCACGACCCTGATAGCGAGGTTCATTATGAACGGTGGGCGGTAAAGCCACTTTAATCGTGTGCCTGCGAAGGGAAAATCGACGAGAATCATAAAATTTTCCGTTTGTTTTTCCCGTGTTGGCGACTATTACTTTCTCCCCCGCGATATTCTGATCTTTCAGGAAATCGCAAAGGGTGAAGCGGCTCGATAGCTCAGTTGGTAGAGCA
>DCQY01000008.1:51104-51337 GCA_002323995.1 Akkermansiaceae bacterium UBA1506
TGAAAATCCTTGTGTCCCCAGTTCAAATCTGGGTCGAGCCACTCTCATCGTCAACGAGTTACAAAGCTCACAAGTTTTTGCCTCTTTCCGCTTTACTATTCCTTTACTATTCTGGCGGCGATAGAAAGGCTGCGGTGGCCCCTTTTCTAGCTATAGCGCAGAGCATTCCCACAGGGGGACAAGGGGTAGACAAAGCGGGTCCTTGTGGGGAAGGGGTGTTTTCAGTGGCCGAT
>DCQY01000025.1 GCA_002323995.1 Akkermansiaceae bacterium UBA1506
CCTTCAACCTGCTGCGCGAACTGGAGTCCGTTCCCGCCACAGCAGCCATAGGTATTCCGGACGCCACGATCACCACCCCAATTCAAGAAGTGCTGGCCCACGAGGGGCTCAAAGGTTACGACCCGGCCGGACGCACCCTCGCCGGCGAAGGCCTCTATTACCTCCTCAAACAGTTGGCCGAGGTGATTGGTACCGGCAGCTTCTCCGCCTTCAGGCTACTGCTTAATGTGCCCGGCTTTGCCAACTCGATTCTGAGCGATCTTTCCGCCGCCGAGGACCGCTCCCTGACGATAAACCGGCTTATCGGCAAAGTAGACGAGCTCATTGTTTACGCGCTTCCTTCCCGCCTAGAGGATGCCCGAGAAGCCGCCCGCAGGACCGGTTTCTCCAACGACCCCCTACTGGCCGAGGCCATCGATCGGATGGTCCAATGGCGGAAACGCTTTCGCAAAGAACCGTTCGAAGACACGCTCAACGAGCTACTCTCCAGCATCTACCTCGAGCACCGTTTTTCCCGTCACGACATGACCCAGGCTGTTCTCGCTGAAGTGGCCGAGGGCATCCTGACACTCACCGAAGAGCTTCAGCAGGTTGCTCCCGCTTTCCGCCGCCCTCCCGGGCCGGAAGATCAGTTCGAAATGCTCATCACTTCTCTCGCTTCACGTAGGGTCTATCCCGATCGCGAACCAGATGAAGTCGACCTCCAAGGTTGGCTCGAGTTGCTCTGGGAAGACGCTCCGCGCCTCGTCGTCACCGGCATGAACGACCACGTCGTGCCCGAAGCGATTGTCGGACATGCCATTCTCCCCGATACGGCCCGTCGAGCCCTTGGTGTCCAGAACAATGACGATCGCTTTGCCCGCGACGCCTACTTTCTTACCAGCCTGATCGAGTCGCGATCTGCACCCGGCCGACGGATCGATCTCATCTTCGGGCGTGAGAATGCTTCCGGTGATCCGCTTCGGCCTTCCCGCTTGCTCTTTCAGTGCCCCTCAAAAGAGCTGCCTTCCCGTACTCTGCATCTCTTCCGCGATCTCGCGTTAGAGACCCCCCCCTCCGCCAGATCTGTCGCTTTTTCGTTGAAACCGCGCCGTTTAGACAAGAATAACAAAGTTTTCCAACGCACCAGCCCAACCGCTCTGAAGCAATACCTTGCCTGCCCGTTTAGATTCTACCTCAAAAGAGGCCTGAGCATGTCGAAAGTGGAGATCGACAAACGCGAGATGGACGCTGCTAACTTCGGAAACCTCGTCCATCGCTCACTCGAAAACTTCGCGCTTGATGAAGAAGCGCCCCACTTCACCGAGCGCTCCGAGATTGTTTCCTATCTCCACGGCGAATTGGAACGCCAGTTGTTTCGCCGATTCGGTAGCGAACGCTCGACGCCCATTGTGATCCAGCATGAAAGCGCCCGAAAACGACTTAGCTGGTGGGCTGCGATCGAGGCTGAACAACGCAAAGCCGGATGGGAAATCGTCAGCCCCGAAGAGAGATTCGGCAATGACCAATGGCCCTTCCAGATCAGCGGCCTCACCGTGGCTGGGTGCATCGACCGAATCGAGCGACATCCAGAACACGGCACCCGAGTCGTGGACTTCAAGACCTTCTCTCCGGGCAGTGGCAGTCATCGCAATACCGTCGATTCTTACCACCTCGTCCCGCTAAAACGAACCGAAGACGAGAACAGCTTTCCCGACTGGATGCTAGTCGAAAGTGGAGACGGTAAGCTGCTTCGCTGGACCGATCTACAGCTTCCTCTATATGTCTTGGCGATGAAGGAGCGGGACCCAAAGGCAACAATCACCGCTGCCTACGCCACCCTCGGCAAGAGTGAGGCCGAGGTCGCTATCGACCAATGGACTGATCTCGATGAAGCTCTGCTCGACTCCGCCTTGGCCTGCGCTGAAGGTGCCATTCAGGCGATCCGAGATGAACACTTTTGGCCCCCCAGCGAAGACGCTCCGCCGTGGGACGATTTCAAGGACCTCCTCCAGCCCGCCGCAGAAGACGCCGTCGACCCAACAGGATTAACCCAATAACCCAAGAGGGTTGAATCGCGCCGCCCCGATGCCTGAACTTCAAAACATCCCCAATGAAATGATCCTCGCCTCGGCGGGTTCAGGGAAAACGTATCAGCTGACTAATCGCTACATCGCTCTGATGGCGATTCAGCTGAAGAGCGGCGAAGAAGTTCACCCAGAACGAATCATTGCGGTCACCTTCACCCGCAAGGCGGCAGGTGAATTCTTCGACGCGATTCTGGTCAAGCTGGCAAAGGCCGCGAGCGATCCGAAATTTGCCAGCGCCCTCGCCGGTGACGGCAACGATCCCCTCAATGCAGCCCTCGCTAGCCTTGATCCCGAGGATTATGGCGAACTGCTTCGGATATTCATCCAGAGGATGCCGCGCCTCTTTCTCGGCACACTCGACAGCTTTTTTTCTAACATTCTTCGAAGCTTCCCCGCTGAGTTTGGTCTCACCGCCGACTTCGAGGTCATGGATGACTATCGTGCCGCCAATGCCATCGACCGCGTTTACGAGGTTGTTTTCAGCAGACGCCTCGGCTCAGCCGAGGCCAATGACAAACACCAAGCCGAATTCCTCGAAGCCTTCCGGCTAGCCACGTTCGGGCGCGAAGAATCCAACGTGATCCGTTCTCTCGACACTTTCGTTCAGGATCTGCACAACCTTTACCTCAAAGCGCCTGATCCCCGCCACTGGGGCGACCCGAGCGTGATCTGGAATCGGGACAATAATCGATGGCTGGTCGAGGGAATCGATCCCAAGCATGAATTCAAGCGCCTCTACGACGCCTTTGAAAAGAATCCCGATGCGGTCAATTTCACCTACTGGGATGAGTTCCGGGTAGAACTCGAAGAGCATCGCCCCGGGGCCCCTTTCGGCAAGCGCACCAAATACATGATCCCCCGCTTCCTCAAAGCTTGGAGGGATCTCGAAAACGGCAGCGCTTCAATCCAGTTCAATCGCAATATTCAGGACTTCGACGCTCTTACCTGTGAAGCGACCCGCCGTATTACCCAGTGGCTCGTCGGCGGCGATCTCAAGGCCAAGCTGCAACGCACCCGCGGTATTTGGGAATTACTCCACCTCTACGAGTCCACCTACGCCGAACGCGTTCGACGACAGGGGCAACTCACTTTTCAGGACATCCAGCTACTCCTCTCCGGCCATGAATACGACGAGAACCAACCCGCGCCGCTCCTGACGCAGGCACCCAATGAGCCTGGGCGTCTACGTATCGACTACCGCCTCGACGCCCGCTACGACCACTGGTTGCTCGACGAGTTCCAGGACACCAACTTCATGCAGTGGAAAGTGATTTCCAACCTGATTGATGAGATCGTACAAGACACCACCGGCACCCGCTCCCTCTTTCAGGTCGGTGATATCAAACAGGCCATCTATGCCTGGCGAGGCGGCGACACTCGGCTCTTCACTGATATCATTGAGAAATACAATGCTCACGAAGAGCGCATTCGGGAACGCAATCTTTCGGACAGCTACCGATCCGTTCCCGATATCATTGAACCGGTAAACCAAATCTTCGGTGATCGCGGCGCTCTGGAAGCACTGAAACTTCCAGAGGACACCATCGAACGCTGGAGTTCCCGCTGGATCGACCACTCCGCCGCCGGTGGTAACAAAGATAAACCCGGCTACACCACCTTTCTGAATCCGGTGAGAAAAGAAGGGCAGAAACCCTCCTCGGAGGACAGCTATGAACTGATCCGTGCTATCCTCGAAGAAGTCTCTCCCTCCTCTCGCGGTCTGAGCTGCGCCGTCCTTGTGCGCAGCAATCGGGTTGGAAACGAAATTGTAGACTATCTGCGAGCTCACAAGATTGCCGCATCGAGCGAATCTGACCAGTGCATTGCCACCGACAATCCAGTCAATTTGGCTTTGTTAAGTTTATTCCAGCTCGCCGCTCACCCGGGAGACACCTTCGCCTGGGAGCATCTTTGCATGACACCATTCGCCGCCCTCATCGAGCGCGGCGAACTCAATTCCGACGCCCTCGCCCGCAAGACGGCTCAGGATATCTTTGAGAAGAGCTTCGAAGAAGTCACCCGTCAGTTCGTCGATGAAATCGCGGCCGGCATGGACGGCCCTTTTGACGACTTCACGCGGGGACGCATCGAAGCGTTCACCCTCGCCGCCCGGCTCTTTGACGAAACCGGCAGCCGCGACATCAGCGACTTTTTATCTTACGTCTCCCGCCACACTGCCCGCGATGCAGCCGATGCCAACGCCATTCAAGTAATGACCTACCACAAGTCGAAAGGACTCACTTTTGACATGGTGATTCTGCCGGACCTCAAGAGTAACGGCCTCACCAGTGTGAGCCTAGATATCGACGCCAAAACCAACAACGACCGCGAGACCGAATGGGTCCTCGATATGCCATCCAAAGACATCGTCGCCTCTGATCCGGTCCTAAGCGGCTACCTCTTTGGAAAGGAAGCTGAGGCGTCCTATGAGGCGCTCTGCATGTATTACGTGGCGATGACCAGAGCACGGTTCGCCAACTACCTGATCGCCCCCTTTCAGGGCCCGAATTCGACTTCCATGAACTTTGTCCGGTTGCTTGAGGACACCCTCACGACAGATACCACAGAGATCACTTTTTCAGACACCCTGGCCAATCTGGTCTATGAGAGCGCGACCGAACACACCTCCCGTCGATGGTTCGAGAGCAAAGAACCGCAAGAAAGCAACGAAACTCCTGAGACGCCCGCCAAGGAAGCACCTTCTGTCGCCCCAAAACCGCGCCTCCGTCCGCGACGCCGGACCCCAAGTGGATCTAAAAAGGGTATTATAGACGCGTCCCAGATTTTCACTCGTCGCGGCGGTGAAGCCCGAGAGTTTGGCACGCTCGTTCACCACCTTTTTGAGGAAATAGAGTGGGGCAACAACGACACACTTCCGAAGCTCAAGGCGCATTGCGAGCAACTGACTGGTTTCGATGAATCCGTCATCGAGGAAGCCCTCAAGCAAGTTGAATCCAGCCTGAGCAATGACGCCACTAACGAGGCTCTGGCCCGCCCAAATGGCAACGTCGAAGTCTGGCGAGAGAAGAGTTTTGAGATCCTTCTCAACGATGACTGGCTCTCCGGCACCTTTGATCGTGTTGTCGTGGAATCCGACGACGCGGGCTTTCCTGTCAGAGCCACCATAACTGATTTTAAAACTGACCGCGTCAGCACGCGAGAAGAAATCGAGAGAGCCGGAAAAACCTACGAGCCTCAACTCCGACTCTACCGTGAGGTGCTCTCAAAAATGATCCGATTACCAGAGGACGCCATCCACACCCAACTACTCTTTACGAGACCGGGTGTTTTATGTTCGCCC
>DCQY01000051.1:0-9748 GCA_002323995.1 Akkermansiaceae bacterium UBA1506
GGAATTGTCGGCCAGCGGATCTCGAATCCGTTGGGATCAAATTCGGAACTCACCGTGGTGAAGAGGCAGCAATTAGCGTCCTGCGGATTCGTTGATGAGTCACACTCAAATTTATTGTCCCTTCCGTCCCCGTCGGGGTCATCAGTAGGATCGCCGTCGGGATGATTAAGTGAACCGAAGTGGAGAATCTCCCAGGAATCGATTAAGGTGTCGGAGTCAGAGTCCAGGTTGACCTGAGACTGCGCCATGCCAACCAATAGTAGTGATGTTGCGAACAAGACTGTCAGTATTGCTGCAAGCCTCCGTGGCGTAGTCGATGGCATTTTAGTGGTAGGGTTTTGAAAGCTCAACATCATGGTTTTTTGAAGCATTCAAGGGGTATTACGATTCCCAGTCCTAAGACTGGGGCTTGGGGTGGGCGATTTTTGTCTTTTCACTATTTCGAGGATTCGAAATCCTGAACATCACGAAATAAAAACCGCTCTATTCAGAGTCTGAGCTAAATCTAAAATTCAGGCAAGCTTTGAGATTCGTTGTTTTCATCCTGCATTTGGGGGGAGTGATGTCTGTCTGAGTCGCGAGAAACTGCTTTTTCCAGATTTTTGGCCGCAGAAACGATTTTTTTCAAAAATTCGGGCAATCCTCAGTCAACAGGGAGTTAAAAGGGTGATGGAAATTGATTCCGATGAATTAGCATGGCTCATCCAAGGGTATTTGGATCAACGCCTCTCTGATGAGGAATTCGAGGCACTTCAGGCCTTCCTCCGTGAAAGTTCTGAGGCACGATCACAGTATTCGGATATGGCGAGGTTGGATGCTGGTCTTAGCGATGCTGGTCTTGGCGACGAATCGAATGTGGCAGCATTTCCTACTAGTAGCGGGAAAAGAAACCTAAATGGGTGGGCTGTGGCAGCTGCCGTTGCCGTCGTGATGGCTTTCCTTACTCCGCTTGCCCTGCTGCGTAGGCCAAGTGTGGAGGAACCTTTGGGCCCCCAAATGGCGGAAGTCAGCGGCGTCGCTGTCATTACCGCTGAGGCTGGCGCTGTTTGGGAGAATGAAGATTTTGTAACTGGTATGGCGCTTGAACCGGGCCCAATTATTCTCAAAGAGGGTCTTGCCCAGATTGATTTTTTTGGAGGAACTTCAATCAGTTTGTCGGGCCCAGCCAAGTTAGAATTGGTTAATGGGGACACTGCTATTTTACACGCAGGAATCTTAAAGGCTGATGTGCCGCCAGCGGCCCGTGGATTTGAGATTCGTGCCGTTGATGTGGTCTTGGAAGATTTAGGAACTAGTTTTGGTTTGTCGGTCGGGGGAAGTAATGAAGCCGATTTGATCGTTTTCGATGGCGAGGTGCGGGCTACAGGCTTGGATGGCAGTCCAATGCTTTTCTTTGGTTCCGATTCAGCACTCTTTGATTCGGGTAAGGTGATTCGTCAAAGTGCAGACAAAATTGGCAATTTTCCGGACATCACTGATGTGATCGCCGGTTCAGGCAGCCGGGAGGAAGCCCGTTACGCGGCTTGGAGAGAATCGAGCCTCGATCGCCGGCGGGATCCGCGGTTGATTGCCTACTACGACTTTGAAAATCTAACTGCGGCGACACGCCGATTGCGCAATAAGGCGCTTCATGGTGAGGGGTTAGAACTGGACGGCGGCATTGTGGGAGCTCGCGTTGCGAGTGGGCGATGGGGACGCAAAACATCACTCGACTTTCGGGCGGAAGGGGATCGTGTCCGATTCAACATTCCCGGCGAGTGGGAGGCGCTCACATTTTACGCATGGGTTCGAGTTGATGCCCTCGATCGTCAGCTTAATTCTCTTTTCTTGACGGACCATTTTGATGCGAACGAAATTCATTGGCAGCTATCGCGGAGTGGCCACATGCACTTTGCCACCAGTCCTATGGGGGCGGTGGACATTCCCGAACACAACCGACGTTTTTTCTCTGAAGAATTCTGGGATCCTTCGATGAGTGGCCAGTGGCTGTTGCTGGCGGTGAGCGCCGAGAAAGGGGTTGGTAAAGTGAAGAGCTATGTGAATGGAAAGCCCATCGAGATTGTGAACGGCACCCAGACGCATAAACCACTGCAAGCTATGAGAATTGGGAAGGCCGACCTTGGCAACTGGAGCGAACCAATCTGGGAGCAAACGATTAGGACGCTTAACGGAAGAATCGACGAGTTTGCGATCTACTCAGTGGCACTCTCGCCCGAAGAGATCGCCCAGATCTACGAAGACGGACGCCCTTAAGCTGAGTGAGAAGCCAATATTTAGTAGTAAATAGTTTTGTTTATGAAGCGAAAGAACTTGTTTGGGGTGCTTGTGTTAAGCGCCGGGCTTGCATCGCATGGCGAAGAGGTGAGCGAAGGAGAAAAGTTGTTTGCTCTTAAGGTGAAGCCACTTTTCGCGGAGAAGTGTAATGCCTGCCATGGCGATGAACCAGAAAAGCTTAAAGGGGACTTCGACATGCGGACGCGTGAATCAATGCTCAAGGGTGGTGGCTATTTTGGGGGAGACGTCGTTGTCGAAGGTAAGGGCGAAGAAAGTTTTTTATACCTCACCACGACGCGCACCGAAGAGGACTATGAGATGCCTCCGAAAGAGGCGGATCAGCTATCCGAAGAACAGCAGTGGTGGGTTCGCGACTGGATCAATGAAGGAGCTCCATGGCCCGATGACGAACGAGTCGCTATGATCCAGGGCGAGTATGCCGAAGGAATTCAGGTGGTAACTACCGAGGCGCTTTCTGATGACTGGCAGAACCGACGTTACGAGAGAGAAAAGTTATGGGCCTATCATCCGCTAAAGGTTGTCGAAGTTCCGGAAGGAGCGAATCCGGTTGATTGGTTTATCAGCCAAAAACTAGAGAAGGTCGGGTTGGAAGCTGCCCCCGATGCTGATGCAAAAGAGTTGATCCGCAGGATCAGTTTCAATCTGACAGGTTTGCCTCCAGCGCACACCAGAGTCGCAGCGTTCAATGAGGCGTATGCAAAGGATCCCGAAGCAGCAGTAAAATCGCTCGCCAAAAATTTAATGGCGACGCCGCAGTATGGGGAACATTTTGCCCGTCACTGGCTCGATGTGGCGCGCTATGCCGATTCGTCCGGCTTTGCCAATGACTACACCCGACCGAATGCTTGGCGCTACCGTGACTATGTGATTCGTTCCTTCAACGATGACAAGCCCTATAATGAGTTTGTCAGGGAGCAGATCGCGGGTGATGAAATCGATCCGAAGGATTCTGAACTGCTCGTCGCAACGGGATTCCTTCGCATGGGGCCGTGGGAGCATACCGGTATGAGCGTTTTCAAGGAGACGCGCCAGATGTGGCTCGACGATGTTACGGATTCGGTCGGTCAGGCCTTTCTGGCTCACGCCATGCAGTGCGCTAAGTGCCACGACCACAAGTTCGATCCAGTGCCGACGCGGGACTACTACAAGATGATGGCGGTGTTCTCGACCACGCAGTTCGCCGAGCGCGATGCCGCCTTCCTTCCTGCAGAAAACAAGAAAGGGTTTCAGGCGTCAACCGAGTGGGTAAATGCCAAGATTGGGGGTTACCAGAAGCAGCAGAAAAAACTCCAGGAAAAGATCAAGGCCCAGAGAAGGCAGGAGACAGGGGACGCCAAGGTTGGGGACAACGGCCTGGACCCCGGCGACGAAGCTTCGCAGGCGCGGATCAACAAAAATATTAGTCGTCACAAGTGGGAACTCGATCGGACTCGGCCCATCGCCTTCGCGGTTTACACGGGGAACACGGTGCCGGTCAAAGGCGTTCAAAAGCGGGTTTTGCTGCCTCAGAATCCCTGGGCGAAAGGAGCCATGGAACAGGATGCGATCCTCGCCGGTGGCAGCGCCTATTCACCAACCGACCCGGTGACGCCGGGAGCGCTCAGCGCGGCTGAGTCACTCGGTGAAATGGATGCCCACGAGTTTCCCCGAGATAAGGGCAAGCGCCGCCTTGCCCTCGCGGACTGGATCGTCGATGAGAAAAATCCGCTGACCGCTCGCGTGATGGTAAATCGGGTTTGGTCCTGGCATTTCGGCAAAGGTCTCGCCGGAAATCCAAGCAATTTCGGGGGCACCGGCGCCCGGCCGACTCACCCCGAGTTGCTCGATTATCTCGCGCACTGGTTCATGGAAAACGACTGGTCGGTGAAGAAGCTGAATGAGCTGATTGCCGGCTCTGAAGTTTATCGCCGGAGTTCACGACACCCCGATGCCTCCCTCGTTCGCGAGAGTGATCCTAAGGGGGAACTCTATGCCACCTTCATGACGAGGCGTCTCACTGCCGAGGAACTTCGCGACGCCATGCTGTGGTGCAGCGGGGAACTAAACCCCGAGGTCGGAGGTATTCCCTCACGCCCTGACGTGAACCCTGAGGTCGCTGTGCAACCTCGCCAGATCATGGGAGGAACGGCGTCGGTCTACGAGCCGGATTCTAAGGCAGCGCAACGCAATCGTCGAACCTTATACGCTGAAAAGGTGAGGGGACTTCGCGATCCATTCCTCGAGACTTTCAACCAACCGGGCCCGGATAACTCCTGTGAAATACGGGAGACTTCCACCGTGGCTCCCCAGGCCCTGACATTGTTCAACGCTGAAGAGGTTCAGGATCGTTCAATCGCCCTGGCGGCCCGACTCATTGAGGAGTCTAACAGCAACGAAGCTACCATCACCAAGGCTTTTCAACTGACGCTGGGTCGGGAACCTTCGGAGTCCGAATTGTCTGCCTGCCTCAAGCACTGGAATGCGGCTTGTAAGGAGGAGTCCGGTAAGACCTACGAGCCCAGGGAATACTTCGATTGGGTGAAACGCACCGTGATGGCTGAGAAAACTGGTGAACCGTATGACTTTATCGAGTTCATGCCGGCCTACAGGACTTACGAGCCTGATCTGCAAATATCAGATGTGGATGCCACGACTCGCGGCCTCAGTCAGGTTTGTCTGGTTCTCTATAACCTCAACGAATTCTCTTACCTCGATTAATTGGCTTTTCACGCCACCTGATTGCTAATTTACAACCGCAAAATTGTCATGAACTCCATCGCCTCACTTAATCGTCGAGAAGCTCTTTATGGAATCGGTGCCGGCCTTGGTACTGTGGCCTTGAATTCCATTCTCAAAGGAATGGATGCTGGAAAAAGTTTTAAGGTAGCTCATCATTCGGCCAAAGCGAAGCGCTGCATTTTTCTTATGATGGAAGGCGGCCCCTCCCACATCGACACATTTGATCCGAAGCCGATGCTGACGAAACAGCATCTCAAAAAATTCAATCGTGGTGGTGATATGGAGAGCGCGATGTCTTCCGGAGACCGTTACTACGTCAAGAGTCCGTTCGAGTTCATCAAGGCGGGTGAGAGTGGGGCTGATATCTCCACGGAGTGGGAACACTTCAAAGAGGTGGTTGATGATGTCTGTTTTTATCGCGGGGCTCAGGTGGAGTCAGTCAATCATCCAACAGCTTGTTACCAGTTGAATACGGGGAACCGCTTTGGGGGTGATCCCGGAGTCGGAGCCTGGGTGAATTATGGGCTTGGAACTCTCAATGATAATCTTCCCGGCTTTGTCGTCTTGCCGAGAACGAGTTACCCTCAAGGTGGTGCCGCAAACTGGTCGAATGGTTTTCTCCCTGCCGATTACCAGGGAACCCCACTTCGGCCGACCGGTAGCCCGATTCTCGACTTAATTCCGCCCCAAGGAGTGACGCGAGAGCGGCAGCGGTTGAACCTCGACCTGATGTCCCAGTTGAACAACGAACACCTTGGAAGAAGGCCGGACCGAAGTGAATTGGGGGCAAGAATCAATTCCTACGAATTGGCTTACCGTATGCAGATGGAGGTGCCTGAGGTGCTCGACCTTGCGGGCGAAAATCAAAGCACTCTCGAAGCCTATGGTATCGGTGATTCCAAGACAGATTCGTTTGGTCGAAAATGTCTCATGGCTCGTCGATTGGTGGAGCAGGGAGTTCGCTTTGTCCAGGCCTACGCCGGCAACTGGGACAGTCACGACTACATTGCAAGAGCCCATGGCTCGTTGATACGCTCGGTCGACAAGCCCATCGCGGCTCTGATCAAAGACTTAAAAGAGCGTGGCATGTTGGAAGATACCCTCGTGGTCTGGTGCGGTGAGTTTGGCCGTACTCCTGACAATGGTCTGCGTGGAGGTTCGGCTTCCTATGGGCGCGACCACAACGCCAAGGCCATGACGATGTGGTTCGCGGGCGGAGGCAGTAAAGCCGGGCACACCATTGGGGCCACGGATGAAATCGGTGCGGAAGCAGTTGAGTGCGTGCATCACATCCGTGACGTTCACGTGACGCTATTGCATCTCATGGGGCTCGATGACAACAAGTTGACCTATTACCATGCGGGTAGACACAAACAGTTGTCGCAGTTTGGCGGTCAAGTTATCCGTGAACTCCTTGCGTAGGATCGGGGAGGCGCAATTCGGCTATCAAACAGACTTCGTCAAGGCAGTGAAGTCGTTAAACTTGAGATTCATGAAAACACTTTCGAGGAGACGTTTCGCAACTGGTTTTGGCAGTTTAGTTCTCGGCGGATCGGTGGCTCCCGCTATCGAGGTTCCACAACGAATTAATCCAAAGATCAGGGGTCTCTCGCTGGCCGCTTATTCTCTGCGCAGCAAGCTGCGGTGGATGAAGGGTAAGGATACGGGAGCAAAAATGGAGATGATGGATGTATTGGATTTTGCTGCAGAGGAGGGGTTTGACGGCGTGGAGTTAACTGCCTACTTTTTTGATCCGGAGGTGACGACCTCTGACCTCAATGACATCAAGCGACGAGCCCATGTTCTCGGCCTCGATATCACGGGAGGAGCGATTGGAAATAATTTCAGTTTTCCAGCAAACGATCCCTTCACGGCAGAGCAGCTTGCCTACACCAAGACCTGGATCGATCATTATGCTGCTCTTGGGGCACCGGTGATACGCATTTTCGCCGGCGGTAAGAATCCCCCGGGTGCCACGATCGAACAGGTGATCAAGAACGTGGTCACGAATCTTAACGTGATCCTGCCTTATGCCGCGGAAAAGGGCGTGATCCTCGGTATTGAGAATCACGATTCGATGACCGAGATGGATAATTTGCTCGAGTTGATCGGGCGGATCGACTCGCCCTGGCTCGGAGTAACCTGGGATTCAGCCAATGTCGCGCCGACTGAGGATCCATATGCGGAGTTGGAGCGCATTGCGCCCTATGCGGTCAATGCTCAGCTCAAAGTCATGACCAAGGTAAATGGCGAAAAGGTAGAAGCCGATTTGCCGCGTCTCGTGCAAATCCTGCGTGAGGCCGATTACAGCGGTCAGCTTGTTCTCGAATACGAGGAGAGGGAAGATCCGTTCACCGGAATTCCAAGGTTTAAGGAGGCAGTTGAAGCGGCTTTAAAGTTGTGACCTATTTCAGGTAGGGTTGATGAGCTGTCGTTGAAATCCGCTGTTGGAATTTTCCGCGTCTTTTTGGTTAGAATTGAGGCCATGAGATGAAAATCACTGTTTTATTTGCATATGTCCTGACGGTCATACCGACAATATCCACTGGTGAGGATTGGCCATTCTGGCGAGGTCCCGACTACAACGGCATTACCAAGGAACGGCTTCCAGTTCCGATGCCTGACGAATTCCCGGTTCGGTGGACTCGTCAGATTGGTATCGGTTTCTCTTCATTTACCGCGGTGGGGAGCAAGGTTTTGACCATGGGAAATCAGGATGAGATGGACTCGGTCTGGTGCCTTGATGCCAAGACTGGCGAAACCATTTGGCAGCACACTTACGCTTGTGAGCTTGATCCACTCTACTACGAAGGGGGACCAGGAGGAACTCCAACCGTTCATGACGGTTTCGTTTATACTTTAAGTAAAAAGGGGCATGTCTTTTGCCTCGACCTTGAGACAGGAGAGGTTGTCTGGTCGAGGAACCTTATCAAGGATCATGAACTGGTTCTTCCAGAGTGGAGTTATGCCGGTTCACCCTTTGTGGCCGAAGATCGGCTGATTCTTAATGTTGGCCACGGGGGCATCGCACTTTCGTTAAAGACTGGGGAAACCCTCTGGTTGCCAAGCCAAGAAACTTCGGGATATGCAACGGCCGTTCCATTCCAAAATGCGGATGAGCTCCAGCATCTTCTTTTTTCGGCGAAGTCGCTCATTGCCATCAATGCGGGAGATGGCTCCATTCACTGGAGTTTTCCATGGAAGAGCAGTCGTGACGTAAATGCGGCGGACCCGGTAGTGGCAGGAGATCGTCTGGTGGTGTCCTCCAGTGCAGGCACGAAAATGCTGCAGACCTTTCCCGGTAATCAAGCTCCGGAAATGATATGGGAACAGAAAGACATGAAGTGGTATTTTAATCCGGGGGTCTTGATTAAAGGACATATTTATTCTCTTCACGGAACCACGCATCGACCGACCGAACTGATGTGCACCGATGTTGAAACCGGTGAAATTAGTTGGGCCGAAGAAGGCTTTGGCAGTGGCGGACTCGTCGCGACTGAGGAGCACGTCATCGTTTTTGACCTCGGCATCTTGACAATTTTTCGGGCAAAGCCGGAAGCCTATGAGCCCATCGTCTGTCAGCAGATCATGGAAGGTAAATGTTGGACGGCTCCGGTCTTTGCAAACGGCCGCATTTTCTGCCGTAATGCGGAAGGAACCGTCGTCGCTATTTTGGTGAAGTAGATGGTCTAAACTTATCTTCTTCGAGCAGAATTTCGCGGGTGACGTCGGTCTCGACAGCGTCGGGTGACAAGAAAAGATCATTCAATGTTTCCGGATAGCTCATCATGGCGTATCTTCGACTTATCTATGCTCTGCCGCAGTGTTAGGAATGTTATGATGAAACGTCAGTTCTCAGTAACTATGGCGGTAGCTATCTTTTTGCTATCTGCTTCCTTTGCGCAAGACGACTCCCACGAAGGTGCCTATCACAAAAACCTGAAATACACGGGGCCTGTTACCGGGGACGAAATTTTATACACACTTTACCTGCCGCGAAGTCATCGTAAAGGCGCTGGAACTTATCCGCTCGTCATCTTTCTCCATGGTGCTGGAGGAGGTAATTCCTCTTTCGAAGTGATGCAGAGCTATGAAGCTGCGAGGCAATCGGGATTAATTGGCGACGCCATATTTTTGTTTCCTGAGAAGTATGGCGGAACGGCGTGGCGAGATGGGGTAAAGGGCAAGAACGCCGAAACGAACGTATTGAGGGAGTTGTTGCCCTATCTCGAAAAAGAATACGGGGCCACCTCTGACCGTGAACAACGTACCATTATGGGATTTTCCATGGGAGCAGCCGGGTCTATTTTCTGGGGAGGTAAATACCCCGAGCTTTTTTCTACCGTGGTGGCATTGGATGCGGGTGGCGGAAACAGTGTGTCGGATCCGACGATGAGGAATTACATCCCCGAGTATATTGAGAATACAGAAACGATTCGTTCATCCGTCAAAATTCGGCTGGTGCAGGGAGGGCTCAACACGAAGAACTTTCAGGAAACGCTGAAGGAGTTGGCAATACCGTTCGACCTTGAGTATTTGCCCAACGCGGCCAGTGATTATCTCGAAAACTCATGCTGCCTGAATAAAAAAGACCCTAGTAAGAAGTTTCTCCATAACCCCAAATGCATGACGGAGGGTGAGTGGGGGAAAAGAACTTGGGAATTTATTGACGCAAATACAAGGTGGGACTGACGAGGAGACCCTATTCCCCACTGAGCAGCACGTAGCTCCAGTT
>DCQY01000051.1:10098-10366 GCA_002323995.1 Akkermansiaceae bacterium UBA1506
GAAGAGAATTAGGCCTGAGCGATTGGAAAGATGACTCTTCAATCTGTAGCCAAAGCCAAGCCAAAGGGTAGCCCAGAGTGCAAAGACCAGCAAAGCGCTCGTGACAAGGGGGTTGAGAGCAAAAGCCCGGGTCAGGTCGCCCTGAAACAACGCAACGGATGCCGTGGTGCCGCGACATAACGGGCACTGAATGTCAGTGAGTTGCCAGATCAGACAGGGTTTGAGGTTTGTTCCTGAGCGCTGAAATTCGAAGTAGATGAAGAGGACA
>DCQY01000012.1:0-11148 GCA_002323995.1 Akkermansiaceae bacterium UBA1506
AGGAAAACCTCAGCATCTTCGAACAGATGAAAGCCGGAGACTTTGGGAATGGAGAAAAGGTGCTCCGTGCCAAGATTGACATGGCTCATCCAAATCTAAACATGAGAGATCCGGTCTTATACAGGATTCTTCATGAAACCCACCACCGAACCGGTGATGCTTGGTGCATCTACCCGATGTATGACTTCACTCATGGCCAGAGTGATGCTCTTGAGTTTATTACGCACTCACTCTGCACCCTCGAGTTCGAAAATCATCGTCCCCTCTACGAATGGTTTATTGAAAACCTCCCGGTGCCCTCTTCACCACGCCAAATCGAGTTTTCACGCCTCAACTTGAACTACACCGTCATGAGCAAACGGAAGCTTCTACAGTTGGTTGAGGAAAATCACGTCAATGGTTGGGATGACCCTCGCATGCCTACTATTTCAGGCATCAGGCGTCGCGGCTATCCGGCGGAAGCAGTTCGGAATTTTTGCAAGACTATAGGGATCACGAAGTTCCAAAGCGTAAATGATATTGCTCTTCTCGAAAATTCCGTACGAGAAGTCCTCAACGAAAAGGCGCCTCGCTTCATGGCCGTTCTCGATCCGATCAAAGTCGTTATCACAAATTATCCTGAAGGTGAAACCGAGGAACTGGAATCAGTTATCAACCCTGAAGACCCTTCCCTTGGAGTTCGAAAGATCCCGTTTGGGCGGGAAATATACATTGAGCGGGATGACTTTTTAGAAAATCCTCCGAAAAAGTTTTTCCGTCTGTCCCCAGGTGTCGAGGTCCGACTAAGAGCTGCCTACTGGATCAAATGCGAGAAGGTCATCAAAAACGATGATGGAGAAATTGTAGAACTCCATTGCACCTATGATCCGGCAACCAAGAGCGGTCAGAACCCACCGGACGGTCGCAAGGTAAAGGCCACCATCCATTGGGTTAGCGCCCCTCATGCATTGAATGCAGAGATACGCCTCTATGACCGCCTTTTTGGTGAGGAAGCCCCCGACAAAAAAGGAGGTTCTTTTCTTGAACATTTAAACCCTGAATCGCTGAAGGTTTTACCAAATGGAAAACTGGAAACCAATCTTGCAGGCGTTATTCCTGGGGAAACAGTTCAATTCGAACGTCTAGGCTACTTCTGTGCAGACAAGGGAAGCGGCCCGGGGGCGCTGATTTTCAATCGCACCGTCGGATTAAGGGACTCGTGGTCAAAAGCAAAGAAAAAGAGCTGAAGGAAGCTAGCATCATTAAATTTGCCACTGCTCCTTAACTCTGTAATCACGAAAAACGTAAAAGACATCATTACTCCCTACTAAAAGCTTCAAAGTTTTTCGAAACTCGAAGATTTAGACGGGGTTTAAAAAGTTCATGAAGATTGCCTCTGCATTTATCATCCTTTCGATTCTCCTGCCACCCTCTCTTTCCGACGCGCAACGTTCCGGCGGATCCAAGGGCGGAGTTAGACCAACGGATATCGGTGCTGGAACTCAGCCTATTGGAGCTGAGAGCATCATGTGGTACACCACCTGGGATACCGCTCTTACCGAAGCCGCGCGCTCTAACAGGCCAATCTTCTTCATGGCCGCAGCAGCTACTTGCTCGGGCATTTCAGGAGTCTTCTGACCTGGGTACACCCACACGCAGAACGGTCTGTTCTCGTCCGAAGATTTTATCGCTGCCTCTCGCAACTACGTTTGCGTTCGACTCGAGTCCTTTGAAAATCAGCAGCATCACGACATGGTTCGCAGCTTTCTCGGAGGTGCCTTCGCAAACACAGCATTTTCTCTACTCGAACCTGACGGTGAAACCAGACTCACTGGAAGTGGACGTGGTCCCAATCAAGTCCTTAAGCCGGGACGTCGTGGACCTCGCTCCGCCGACGCCGACGATTCCATCGTAATTGAGGAAATGACAAATATTGCAAGACGGTTTCGACCCAAAGGCGATTTGACCGATCAGACTTTGCAGGACTTTCACACTTTCCGACAGGCGCTGAACGTCGCCTCGGCCGACCAACGGCTACTTCTCTTTGTTGTTTCACCTGAAACAAGTCACTCTGAGGTTAAAGATAAGCTCCAACCTGTCATGGCTGATAGCGCAGTTATTGGCCGTTTCCATGTCGACTTTGCTGATCAGAATACAGACCAGGAATGGGATGAAAAGATTCAGAGGAGTAACAACAAGGCTGGATATTTCATCATCCGGGCCGATCAGTTTGGGCAGAGCGGTTCTGTTATGAATTACCTGCCCCTAACCTCCTCAGGAAATCAAGTTAAAGCGGCTTTACTCGAGGCCAACAGGGAATTCGCCGACACCGAAGAACGCAAGAATTACGGAGATCACGTATCACTCGGGCGACGAGAGCGAATTTACTTCGAGAATGAAATGCCTTACGGTGAAGACCGCGACGGAGACGGCGTTATTGACCATGGAGCGATCATCCGCCAAGGCAGCAAAGGCAAAGGTAAAGGCAAAGGTAAAGGCCGCTAGCGAAACATTAATAGACTACAAAGCCATCCTGACGCTTTTTGTTGGCCAATAGAAAAGCCCTGAACGCGCGCTTTCGCCTCTTGGATATTTTCCGGAGACAGTTACTCGACAATCATCTCCCCTTTCATGATGATCCAGTGCCCGGGGAAAGTGCAAACGTAAGGGTAAGCACCAGGCTCTTTAGGAGCCATGAAACGAATTGTCTCGCTTGTATTAGGCTCGAGTAGCTTCGTGTGGTAAAGAATCTTATCATTCTCTGGAATAAATCCTTTTTTGTAGCCACTGGGATCTTTGGCCATTTCGTTTCCAGCTATGCCTAATTCTTCAAGAGACCCAGGCAAACCGATGACAAGGTTGTGCTGTGTCGCGTCAGGATTTGAGAAAATCAGTTTCACCGGAGCCCCGGCTTTCACTTTGAATCGAGTTTTTGTATACAACATCCGCTCGGGGACACAGCCGATCTCGATCGTCACCAGACCTTTTTGACTGTCAAAGTTCGAGTCTTTTGAATTTCGTGTGCCTTTGCCTGAACTAAGTTTTTCATAACTGGCCCAGCTATCGTAAAACGAAGCGACGGTCGGAAACTTTTCCTGCTGTTCCATCCAGATGTGGCTCATCGCCTCCGAACCAATCGCTGTTCTTGCCGCGTACTTTAGGTGCGCACCTTTTGGCTCCTCAAAAACAGGTATAACGGCTTCAAGTGCTTCCTGTGTCCCTAAATAGGTCGCGGCAATCACTGCCTGCAAGCGAACCAATCCACTTCGATCATTCGCCGCCGATGAAAGCGCCTGAATTCCTCCATCTTCAAAGCTCGGATACCAATATCGCAGCTGCTTAGTCGCAGCCGCGCGGGCGTCATCGATTTCACAAACTAGAAGATCTTTTAGCAGTGCGGGACGCATTTCATCAAACCGACGGTAGGTCCAGACCGCCTCAATCTGGTGATGGCGAAAGCGATCCGCATTGCCATCAAGCTCGGCTACCCATTCATCCAGAGCTGTGATGACTTCCTCACTTGGTCGCTTCGCCAACTCTCTTTTTGCCCAGTAACGATAGCGGTATTCGGGCCGCTTGAGTAACTCCAGAAGATCTCCCGTCGAGGCGACATCGAACTGCGGCGGGTCTTGAAGTTCGCCCCCTTTCGGCACAATCCTCCAGATTCGCCCCGAATCGCGGTCGCGTCTCGGGTCGCGAAGTGAATACTGAGCATGGCCCTTCACCGGGTTATACCAGTCGCAAACATACATCGCCCCCCGAGGTCCATACTGAAGATCTACGGGAATAAAGCTAAGATTCTCGGAGAAGATGAGATCAAATTGATACTCCTCAGTGTAGTGATCTTCATGCTTTACCCACTTATGAAACTCCACCCGGTTGGTGGGTTTATACCGTACCTTCACGAACCCCCCCTTCATTTCTTCGGGCCACATCGGAAAGTCGACAAACTCGTGCCCGCAAACCCCTGAATAGGCCGGAATCCCAACGGCGTTAGGGTGCTGCTCAGGATAAGGCGCATTGAGCGCATGAAAGGCTTCGGCAAAGATCGGGTGACTGGCAACGTGGTTACCCCAGTCATCAAACGTTACGCCCCAAGGGTTCGTGTTCCGATAGCCGCCGAATGCGGTAAGCTGCTCTGTGCGCGGCGTGTAGCGAAACCAAGAGGAGTTCTTTGCTCGAACCGGACCGTAGGCCGTCTCAACTTGAGAATTGTGAAAAATGGACTCACGAAAAATGAGATCACCGTCTGGAGTCCAAACAAAGTCATGAAGTGAGTGATGACTATCCTCAGTTCCAAAACCGGTCAGAACCCGAGTCTTTTTATCCGCCACATCGTCTCCATCGGTGTCTTCGAGCAAGACAAGATCAGGCTGATCGGAAACATAGACACCATTCTCTGTGATAACGAAAGACAGAGGAATATGAAGATCATCAGCAAAAACAGTCGACTTATCAGCCTCTCCGTCTTTATCAGTATCTTCCAGAATCACGATCTTATCATTGGGCTCATTGCCGGGATAAACGTGTGGATAAGTAGTCGAACAACTGACCCAAAGGCGCCCCTTCGCATCCCAACGCATAGCAATGGGGCAGGCAATATCCGGAAACTTTTCCTCAGTCGCAAAAGCGTTCACCTCAAAGCGAGGATCGACCTGAAATTCCTTTAATTCGTCTGATGGGCTTAACCATTCATTAGCTCCTCTCCCCTCTACCACCGCATCAAGGTCTGGCAAATTCGAGTCATCGATCGGTCCATTCACGTTTTCACCGCGGGCGAGAGCATGGATCCGCGCTTCACGATTAGCGGTCATGAGATCAAAATTTCTCATTGCTGGAAGGAAATCGAGGTAGCCGTAGCTCTTCTTCCGTCCACCCACATAGTAAAAGGAGTTCACTGGGCGATACCGTCTGAAAAATTGGCGATTTTTATCAACCGCATGCCCGCGTATCACCTCATCAACCTCGGGGGGCGATTCTTTAAAGACCTCGCGGTAGAGTTGGTCCGCATAAATAGCGTAACCGCGCTCGGTCATATGGGCCCCGTTTATCGTCAACTGGGTGTCAGGGTCATCCATTGCGGTGCGAGTCGCATCAAAGACATTGGCGAATCCGACATTCTCCTCAGCAGCGACCTCCTCCATCGCCTGAACATAAAGGGCGATGCGATCATTATTCATATCGGCAGCAGGCACCGTCTGGGTGTTCTCATTCGCGACGGGTGAAATGAGAACAATCCGAGGCCCGGTTTCACCGTTGAACGCTGAAGTCTTAATCCCCTGCAGATAAGTGCGTAGACGATCCTTGAACTCATCGACTTTTTCCGCCCCTCCAAATGACTCATTAAAGCCAAATGCTGCAAAGATCATGTCAATCTCCTCGCGGGCAAGGTGTTGTGGGACCGTCGCAAAATTGTCGGGACGCGGCTGAAGATCGACTTCATCAGCCGACCAAGAAAAGTTCCTAATTATCAGTTCAAGATCGGGAAAACTCTGATACAGCATCGATTCGAAGAAGCCAAACTGCCCACCGCGATCGAGAAGGGTATTCCCCACCAGGGCGATACGATCGCCCAACTCCAACCTAAGCGGCAACACAGTTTTAACTGCTTCTCCTCTTTGAGGAATAGGAGCCGAATCCCCATAGATCCCATAGTTGGCTAGTTGAGGATTTTGAGGGGGGGCCGGTTTGCCAGTTTTCTTGTTTTTAGCATCCTCTTTCCTAGATGGATTCCCCTTCCCCTCAACGGTTGGCTTACCTTCGTTATCGACCAGTTCCAGCTTCGGCTTATTCTCCTGAGCCTCAACGCTTGGTAGGCCATGAATAAGAAAAACGCCCACTGCATGGATTAGGCAAGATCCAACAAGAAACTTCTTTTTCATGGATACGAGTTCTCACATTTATTTGAGGTGGTCAATCATCTCCCCAGGCGCGAAAAAGAATAAAATTCGTATATCCCTTGATCCACTGGCGCCATGTAGCCGGCAAAAACTTGACCGTCCGCTTTGCATCGCGACATTCCCTTTGTGATCGAAAGTCTCAATCTGGAACTGACACCGCGCCGCATGTTGATGCTGACGGCCTATGTCGCGGCCACTATCCTTCTGATTCCAGCTGAACAAACAGTGTTTGGTTTCATCAGTCTTGCCGCATGCATCTTCTTAGTCGCAACCGATGAAGAAGAGAAAATCCGCCGGCGCATGGGTCTTATTCTAGGCTGTGTCGCCATTCTGGGGCTTTGTGATATTAACACATCCCTCAGTAACGAGAACTTTCTTCAAGTCGGTATTCCTTTTTCGGTAGTGATTGGGGGGCCATTCCTGATTACTCGATTCACCGATCGAAGCGTAATCCGTTATCGCTTCTGGCCAAAGGTTTTGCGCAAGCAAGACATAGTCTACACCGTCATTTCAATCCCGTTGGCCTGGCTCATTCTTAAAGTGTACATTTGGGGTAATCAGGCTCTTTTCGACGATGAACTACTTCGTCACTGGAACATGCCCGAAGATCCGGATCAAAGTGCGATCAAACGCCTTTTCATTGGAATCAATCTCGTCGGTATCTGGGATGAACTATTTTTTATAAATACCGTTTACGCGCTTCTTCGAAGTCTGTTCTCGTATAAGATTGCCAACGCGATGCAGGCCGTGCTCTACACCGCCGTTCTTTTTGACATGGCGTTCACAGGACTCGGCATCTTTATCGTTTTCTACTTCGCTTGGACTCAGGGCCATATGTTCGAGAAGTCAGAATCTCTACTTTGGGTTCTGATCGTGCATCTGATCGTCGACTACATCCTTGTCGCCATGATAGTCCAGAATTACTACCCAGACTACGGATATGACTATCTCTGGCGAAAGGGATTTTAAATAAAAAGAAAAAGATCCGATCGATTAGCTAATTCGCACTTGCCATGGGGTATGTTGTCGAACGAGTAATTGGTATGCGACGCGCGACGACTGCCCTTTTTATTTATCTCACTCTTTCAACTTTGAGCATCACCGCGGAGGCGGATTGGCCTGAGTTTCGAGGAGGGTCATATGCCGGCCACGCACTGAATAGTGACGTTCCCTTACGGTGGTCCGAACGGGATAATGTTCGCTGGAAAGTTGGAGTGCCGGGCAAGGCTTGGTCAACACCGGCAGTCGCAGAGGGCCGCGTCTACGTAACGACCGCTACCACAGAGCAGAGCGCCCTCTCACTGCAGGCACGTTGCTATGACCTTGTAACTGGGGAGCAAATCTGGGAGCGGGAGGCCTTCAAACTCGAGAATGGTCGGATTCACAAGAAAAACAGCCATGCATCACCCTCGCCGATCTACGATAATGGGCGACTTTACGTACACTTTGGACATAGCGGAACTGCATGTATCGACGCCCGAACTGGCGGGGTGCTGTGGAAGCAGACGGGCCTACCCTACAAGCCAGTCCACGGAAACGGAGGCTCCCCGCTTCTCTTCGAAGACAAACTCATCTTTTCCTGCGACGGTGCCGAAGACCCCTTTGTTGCTGCTCTCGATAAGGTTAACGGACGCATACTCTGGAAAACATCTCGCGACGTGGAAGTGAGCAGGTCATTCTCATTCTCAACACCATTGCCCATAGAGGTTAACGGAAGGCCTCAAGTCATTATTCCCGGCTCTGGCGCAGTCATCGCTTATGACCCCCGCGAAGGTAGCGAGATCTGGCGTTTTCGCTACGGTGAAGGCTACTCAGTCGTGCCACGTCCGGTCTATAGCGGCGGTATGATTTATGTTTGCTCCGGCTTCAATCAGGCCAATCTCTTTGCCATAGAAGTCGACGGGCAAGGAGACGTAACTGACACACACCTTGTATGGAGTGAACAGAAGACCATACCAAAAGAGAGCTCCCCAATCATCGTTGGTGACCAACTTTACCTGAATGACGACAAAGGCATTCTAACCTGCTTCGACGCCGCCACTGGCAGCGTCCATTATCGCGAGCGTCTAGACGGAAAGGGAGGCTACTCCGCCTCTCCTGTTTTCGCGAACGGCCACCTTTTTTTTCATAGTGGCGATGGTGTAACCACCGTGATTAAGCCGGGTAAAAATTTTGCGAAGGTAGCGGAAAACAAAATAAACGAGTTCGGACTGTCTTCTTTAGCCGTTACTAGTGACGGCTTTATTGTGAGGACCGAAAATCATCTCTGGCGCATCGGCGAGTGATCGCTATCCGTCTAAATACTTATCGAGAGAATCTTTTAACTGTGCCCTAGCACGAAAGAGCAGACTCTTAACCGCAGGAACAGACATTGAAAGAATGCTCCCAATTTCCTCGTAAGGCATCTCCTCGTATCGCCTCAACACGACTGCCATTCGTTGCTTCTCGGGTAGTTCTCGAATCGCTTTGTTGACGGAAGCTTCAAGTTCCGCCTGCAGAACATTCTGATCAGGAGAAACTGTCTGAACATCTTCGACAATCCGATGAGACTCTTCCTCACGTTCTTCCACTGAAACGGTTGGCTTGCGCTTGCGTCTTCGAGCCTCATTGAAAACCAGATTCCTCGTAATAGTAAACAGCCAGGTAGTGAATTTAGCTTTTGGCTGGTAGCGCTCAGCAGACTTCCAAACCCTGACAAAGACCTGTTGCGCAATATCCTCGGCATCAGAATAGCCACCCAACATTTTTCCGACAGTCCCAATCACGGGCCCTTGATGGATTTCAACCAACTCCTCAAAGGCGGCTATATCCCCCGATTTAACCCTCAACATTAAGGCTACATCCCGCTCGTTAGCCGCACTCCTTTCCGCATCCTCGTCAAGGGGCGCAGGCGAATCATTCGGCGAAGTCATAGAGAACGTAAAATCTTGGTAATTTCCTGAGCGCAAGCGTCCAATAACAGCTAAAGTCACTACCAGCAAGCTACGAAATTAGACCCCGAACACGACAGTAAGTTACGCCTTCCGGTAATTTAAATGAAACCACGCCATAGATCGAGGGCCCGTCATCGCTGGCAGCCGATGCGACGCCTTTCTCTTTTCCTGATGGGAATTGGAGTCTCCAGCGAAATGGCCGCTATCACCGGCATGGTTCTCGGTATCTTGGCTGGAATTTCCTTCATGGCTACTCGTGAGCCGTTGAATCCCCACCTATTCTGGCTAGTCGGAGCAGTGTGCTGTATCCTGAGAATAGGCTGCATTAGGCTGGATGCTTTTCTTCACCACCAAACCTCTCAACATTCCGCTGAGGAGATCTTCTTCAATGAACTGCCCGAGCGTGTCTCAGATGCGGTCACCATTATTGGCTTCGGCTTTGCCGCGTCATCTAGCCCATGGTTAGGGCTTGCTTCCGCACTCGCGGCCATCTTTTCAGCTTACATGCGATCTCTTGGCGTGATGCGAGGAGCGGGAAAAAAGCGTTCTTCCATTGGCCCAATGACAAGAATCCACCGACTGGCCCTGATTTCACTAACCTCGGCTTTGATGCTTTTCCCGATAACCGGTCGACTGGTGACTCCGATTCCTCATATAGCCCTTTGGGTTATGCTATTTGGCTGCTTGGCGACTATTCTCCTCCGCTGGTTCAAGCTTAAAGAATTCGACGAGACCTGACCGTCTAAAGCTTCTTTAAGATTTCCAGAACAGTTACTCGACTTCGATTGGCTCCCTCGATACGTTCGTCCCGCTTTATGTTTGCATACCGCATCTGCATCTCCCTCGCTATCTCCGCGCTGATGGGAACTTTGTCGACTGGTTACCTGCCTGCACAGGAGGCGTTTACCCACGTGGTGATAGATCCCGGTCACGGTGGTAAAGACCCTGGATCCAGCTCCTATGGACTCGTGGAGAAAACTTTGACGCTGGATCTCGCGAAGCGTCTTCAGAAAATTCTCACTAGCAAGGGAATCACGACCTCTTTAACGAGAACCAAAGACGTTTTTATCTCCCTTGAAGATCGCGCTCAGCTGGCAAATTCTTCGACCGAAGTTATCTTCATTAGCTTACATTTCAACGGTCACGCAGATCGCAGTATTGCCGGAACTGAAACCCTCTACTGGCCTGGGAGCGAAAACGGGCGAATACTCGCAAGCTATATCCAAAGCGAATTAGGTCGCCGCCTCGTTACAAGGAACCGCGGATTTAAACCCAAACGACTCAAAGTGCTTGAAAAAACAAAATGCACGGCCGCTCTCATCGAGTGCGGATTCATTACCAATCGCTGGGAAAGCCAGCGCTGCGGCGCCGAGTGGTTTCGGCAGATTCTCGCAGAAGAAATTGCCCAGGGAATCCTGCGCTATCGCAAAACCTAGCAAGGCTCATAAAACCTTCTCAGAGTTACAGCTGTTTTGTTCTAACCTTTCGCGAACTCAAGCCGGTCGCATTTTCTTTCGGTCAGAAAGCTCTAATTTATCTTAACTTCCTTCATCATTGAGTGAGAAGACAAGTGACACCACTGTGCACAATACCTAAAACTGACGGGCTCAAAAAGGCCCTATTGAAGCATCTGGAAATTAATTTAGAACACCATCTTTAGAAAAAGCGCAAAGTGATCACTAGCCAAATTTTCTAGAGCGACGGACGGCTCTCGCACCCAAAAAAGCGACTTTCTTGTTGCCCAGACAGAACCGCTTTTATCCAAACAAAAAGCCGGAACAAAAAGTCCCGGCTTTTTGGAAAATTATACGGACGTCAGGCTGATATGCTTGCTACTTCTTTCTAAGAAAGGTTGGCACATCCAGATCCTCACCGTCCACAATTGTCGGGTCAGTTTTGGCGAAGCGACCCTTCCCGGAAATTGGCTCCAGTTGCAACATTTCCTGCTGCTGTTTGGCTTCTTCTGAAGTCTCTCCTTCCTCAGGTAAATCGTCCCCTGTAGCGTCGTCAAACCTCACTTCGGAATCCAAAGCATTACTTCCAAAGTCCTCCGGCAGGCGTGACTTACTGCGGCCGTCATCGCTATCAGAGGCCATCCGAGTTAGAGTAATTTTCTGCTCAGCATCTGTCACAGCCTCAACACGATCGACGCCCCCATCGTCGTCTGGGCCGGAAACTGAATCAAACGGAGTTAAATCATCACCAGCGTCTTCAACGGCTCTGGCAATAGGATTCCGTTCGTCTTCTTTGTCTACCTCCTCAGTAATTCCAAGGCCAGCCAGGGAGGGGAACTCCTCACCGTCTTCAGCGGTATCCCCGGTGGTATCTTCCGCGGT
>DCQY01000012.1:11484-21393 GCA_002323995.1 Akkermansiaceae bacterium UBA1506
TCTGCGGTATCTTCTGATGAAATTTCTAAATCAGAACCGTCGCTATTTTCGACCTCATCCTCATGGTCTTCTCCGTCATCATCAGCCGATTCCACCTCAAAAACACTGCCTCCCTCCTCACTGGCGTCCTCAACGAAGACCGCCTGCTCCTTTTCCACACTCTGATCCAAAGTTGGCAGCAACGACTCCGCGACTCCGTCATCGGCTTCCTCTTCAAATACCACTTCGTCTTCTTCAGCGGTAAAGGGTGACGAAGCAGGAGACCCACCTAAACTAATAGAAGCTTCATCTTCAGTATCTGGGTCAGAACCGGTTGCTTGGCTTCCCTCTGGTCCGTTGATCGAACTGATAATCGTAACCGACAGACTGTTGCCAAGACGTTTATCAGTGCCGGTGCCAAACAGGATTTGGGTGCCATCACCGACATGTTTATTAACCTCTTCCATGACGAGCTGCACTTCGTAAAGTGTCATGGTGTCCCCACCCGCCACCTGAACAAGAACGGCACTTGCGTCATTAAGTAGGCGGCCCTTATCGAGGAGAGGACACTTAAGTGCCTGTTCCACTGCCTCGTGGGAACGATTGTCACCTTTGGCAAGACCGTATCCAAAAAGGCAGCGAGAATCTTTGGAATCGAGTGCCGAGAGCAGATCGTCCATGCCGATTCGGATGATACCGGGGCGGAAGACGACGTTCATTGTCGCACGGATGCTCTGGCTAATAACCTTGTCGGCGGCAGCAAACGCCTGGGTTACTCCATCCTTTGGAACGATAAGCTCGCCCATCCGGTCATTATCGAAGGCAATCACGGCATTGGCATACTTACCGATCGACTCCAGCGCTTCGCGAGCCTGTTCGGTTCGACGAGCCCCTTCAAACGAAAACGGCATTGTCGCAAAAACAACCAAAAAGACGCCTTCCTCTTTGGCAATTCGGCAAACTTCAGGAGCAGCACCCGAACCGGTTCCGCCCCCGAGGCCCACACAAATAAAAATGATACCTTTATCTCGAACCGCGGCCCGAATCTCGTCAACCGCCTCAAGTGCCGCTTGCTTCCCGAGGGAGGGATCACCGCCAGTCCCCATTCCCTTCAAAAGCGTGGACCCTAACTGGATCTTATTACTCGAAACAGATGTTGAGAGAGCCCTGACATCGGTGTTTAGCGTCAGCAGCTCTGCCTCATCGCTACCCTCCAAGGCCATTCGGTCGAGCACATTAGCGCCGGCTCCGCCAACCCCAATTACCTTAACGCCTAATTCCGCATCCACGGGTAATTCACCCTGGTCTAATTGGTTATACTCGATCATAGGTTTATTCTAGCATCGTAAACGTCACAATATTGTCAAACAATTAGAAGGTTCCCCTTCTCATCTGCCTCCACCAAAAATCTTCTCGAAACTTTTGCCAAGTTTACTGAGCGCTGACTTCTTTGGTCTTTGATCATCAAGAAGTTGCGCATATCTTATCAAACCTACCGGAGTAGCATACTGCGGATTTTCAAAAAGAGCAGAGGGCCCGGACATCGCTGTCGACCCCGCTTTTTGTACAGGAATGCCGAAAATATCCTCCGCTACATCGCCAATTCCAGTCATCAACGATGAACCTCCTGTCAGGAAAATACCTTTACCAAGTTTAGCGAGCAGCCCCTGTTTTTGAAGCGGCTCAGCCACCACCGATAGCAATTCAATTGCGCGGGCATTCATGATCTGATTGAGCAATTCCTGCTCAACTGTTTTGCCGCTTTCGCCCCCAATCGCTATCTCAATATTTCGGGTATTTTTCAAAGAAGCACTGCCATGATTCACTTTGAGCTTTTCCGCACGAGCGAGCGGGATCTTCAAAACCAGGGCGATGTCATTTGTGATATGATCGCCTCCAATCGGAACACAACCACTGGCAACCACGGCACCGTCAACAAAGCAAATGTAATCCGTAGTGCCACCGCCCACATCAATCAGGAGCGCCCCCTCATTTTTTGCCTCACGATTTAAGACGACCTGAGCGGCCGCCACGGGCGCAAAGACAATATCCTCGACTTCTATTGGCACCTCACGGACGCATTTGATCGAGTTTTGAATGCGGGTCTTCACACCGTTAATGATGTGGTAGTCCGCCTCGAGTTTCTGGCCAAGCATTCCGAGGGGATTTAACACCTTTTCCTGACCATCCACATAGTAGTGCTGAATGATAGAATGAATGTAACCATTCTCTTTAGGTACGGGCACATCTCTGGCAATTTTCTTAACCTCTTCGAGGTCTTCGCCACTAATCTCCATCTGATCATCGGACACACGAATCGTGCCGCGATTATTCATGCTCTGGATGTGAGACCCGGTAACAGCAAGAAACACGGTGTTTACCTCGACGTCACTTCGCTCCTCAGCACGTGCTAACGCGTCGTGCAAACAGGTCTGAACAGTCTCGGGATCAACGATCTCCCCTTTTCTAACACCTGCGGAGGGATGCTGACCAACGCCGAGAATTTTTATTGCACCATCCCCGCGAACTTCGCCCACGATAATGCACACTTTGGACGTCCCAATCTCCAGACCGACGTAGATATTCGACACTGCCATTAAACAAACGCTCTTCCCTCAGAGGCTAGCCGCTATTCAAAATGGAGCGCAAGTGTTTTTCTCGCATGTCCCTAGTGCTTTCAAGCCCGCTCTTGGAAGGTTTCCCTGAAGATCTCGCGAGCGCCGAATCAGGTGCCGAACCAATGGGCCGCGAAAAAGTGACCGGAATATTCTTCGCAACCGCTACATTCACCGTTGCCAGCGAAGCCCTCATTTCACTCGCCTGAGACACGATGACACCAAGATCTTCAAGCCCCCGCTGAAGGTTAAGGTTCGAAAAGGTAACTACTACTCCACTGCGATAGAGACACTCAATTGACCACTCATTACGCAGCTTCACTGCCTGAATCAATAAATCTTCAGTGCCAGGGACTTCCCCCTGCCTGGCAATGAGCTCCAAAGCAGATTCAGCACCATCTGAAACCATGGGCATTCCTTCTTTGGGATCATCCATCCGATAAATTTCAATAACTGGAAGCGTTTGCTCTTTCTTAGTCAGCTTCATGCAGCGGAAAAAGACACCATCCTTGTCGAGAAGAAAACCGCGCTCCATATCACCAGGGCGGATCCCGAGGGGAGGACTCGACAACCAAGCGACCGGCTCGCGTTCAAACACTGAAATACTTATTTTATCGGGTAATTCCCGCTCGACCACTACATCTTTAACGATAGGGAGATTCTCGAGTCTCCCCTTTAGTAGGGCGAGATCAATCTCCATAAGATTCATTCCTGGCACAATATTGGACACCTCAAGGAGTTTGCCTTCACTGAGGACACCATCCGTTTCCACGTTTAGTTGTCGCAACACAAACTCCTCGTTCTCGAAGAAAATCTCTTCACTGGCCCACTCCAGACCTATGGGTATGCTGACAGCAAGAGCTAAAACAGCAGAAACGCGAACTGGCCATACGTAGCGGGGAATCCGGTGCCTCCGTGAAGCCCCTTTGTGCGAAGTATTTGCCTCAAGGACAATCCAATCAGTCTCGTCCGGAAGCCTGTGACGACGCCATGAATACGGAATCATGCTGAATTTCCGGTGATTGGCCTTCCCTGATTTCTTTCGCATTAATCGAAATTACATGAAAGTTTAATAATTTTCAAACAAAGATTCGCGTAATTTATCCCCGCTTCACTGGCTGCTTTAGGAAGCAGACTACTCTCAGTCATCCCAGGAATAGTGTTCACTTCGAGGACAAAAGGCTTATTGTCTTCCTCCCTCAGCAGTACATCCACCCGAGAATAGACCTCAATACCGAGAGACTGATGCGCTCGTAGCGCCTGCTCTTGAACGGCACGCGTGACCTCGTCCGACAAATGAGCCGGGCAGAAGTAGTCGGTGCCACCCTCTCCTGTCATCCAGGGATACTTGTTGGAAATGTCATAAAATCCCGATCGGGGCTGGATGTGAACCACTGGCAGGATCTCATCACCTACGATTCCGACTGTTAATTCCTTGCCCCGAATCAGTTGCTCCACCATCACGTCCTCACTGTATCTTCCGGCATCGGCGATCGCTGCAATCCACTTTTCAGGCGTTTCGACGAGATGCACACCAACACTTGAGCCTTCGCGAGGTGGTTTCACGACGCACGGTATTCCGATCGAGCCCGGCGTGCAGTTCTCCTGATTAATCTGCACAACTTCAGAGTCAGGAGTGCTTACCCCTTCTAGTAAAAACGCATTTTTGCTTAGTATCTTGTCGAAAGCGAGCTTTGAACTCTCACGGCGAGCACCTGTGTAAGGGACGCCACGTTTTTCCAATTCCGCCTGCAGTTCACCATCTTCGCCGAAGGTTCCGTGAATCACATTAAAGGCTACGTCAACATGGTCAGGTAGCAAAAAATCGGCACCCTTAACATCGACGACGGTTACTTTAGCAACGTTGCCTTCCAACGCTCCGGCTACACCTTTAGCGGACGCTATCGAAACTTCCCTCTCAGAACCTGGCCCTCCAGCAAGCACGGCAACATGCATTTCATTGACCTCTTTCATAAATTCAAAAACTTTCTCGTGTGATGTGCTAGACCGGCTCGTCCTGACCGATAATCTGAACCTCGACTTCAAGCTCGATTCCGCGCTCGTCCCGAGCCTTCTTCTTGATCTGCCCGATCAGATCAAGAACCTGCGTGGCGGTAGCTCGTTTTTCGTTAACGATGAAATTCCCGTGCACATCACTGACTCGCGCCTCTCCAAAAGAGTAACCCTTCATCCCTAGCTCATCGATCAGTTGCCCAGCTCCAATGCCCTCTGGGTTCTTAAAGATACAACCTGCGCTTGCAGCGATAGGTTGGGAAGATCGCCGTTTCTCCTTTGAAGCCCTCATCATCGCGGCGATTTCATGATCGGGACTTTGCTCCCCCTGAAATAAGGCAGAAACAACTATGTTATTCACCAACTCAGGGACGTTTCGATAAAAGTGTGCGATCTCCTCGGCAGCCTTTTCAAATACGCCTCCCTCAGCATCAACCATTTTAACGCTCACAACATGGTCGAAAGTCTCAGCACCCATTGCCCCAGCGTTCATGCGAAGACTTCCGCCTACATTACCTGGTACTCCCTCCATCCATTCAAATCCGCCAACCCTTGCCGACTGAGCCGCTGCTGCCAGCGCCTTTAATTTCACGCCTGCTCCAGCCCGAATCGTATTCCCTTCGATAAGAATTTCTCCAAACTCTCCCTTCACGGGATTGATAGTGACGCCGGGAATGCCACCGTCCCTAACAAGCAGGTTCGAACCTCTCCCAACCACACGCAGGGGCATTCCGTTGTCAGCGCAATATTTAGCAATTCGGGCGAGACCATCAAAGGTAGTGGGCTCAACCCAGAATTTAGCAGGGCCACCGACTTTCATCGTGGTGTGCCGTCGCATAGGCTCGTAGAGCTTTACGACTCCATCCGGCTCATCAAGCAAGCTTTTCAAATTGTCGACCATGGATAAGTCGAGGCTTAGTCGCGTAGCTACCTCGTGGATGTTACCGGCGCCGAGCGTCATGGCCCAGTCACCAGGCTTCAATTTTTGCCCCACCTGTGAATGCATGGTGGCAAGATCAGGATGATAGACAACCTTGGCGACCTCGCCTCGCTCTCTAACTGCCTCAACAATTGTTTGACCTGAAACCCCGGGAATCGGCTGTTCACTTGCTGCGTAAATATCTGTTACCCATAATTCGTCCACGCCGTCAAAACAAACTCCAAACTCCTCTTTCAACAGCTGAGTCCGAGAGTAACGATGCGGCTGAAATAGGCAAACCAATCGCCCCGCATGCTGACTGCGAGCTGTCTGGATCGTGGCTGCAATTTCAGTAGGGTGATGGCCATAGTCATCAATGATTGTGACGTGACTGCTTTCGCGCTTTAACTCAAAGCGTCGCAGAGCCCCTCGAAAGGATCCTAACGCTTTAACAATGTGATCAAGGCAAACCCCCGTCTCGGTGGCGAGAGCTACGACAGCAAGGGCATTGAGGACGTTATGGCGCCCAGGGATCCCGAGAACGAATCGACCAAATTCTTCACCTTTCCGGAAGATAGTAAATTCTGTCGCAGATCCCCTAGGCGAAAGGTTGCCAGCGGAATAGTCTAACTGGTTACTCCAACCGTAACTCACACCATTTTTGCGAGAACCGCATACTCTCCGGGCATTTTCGTCATCACCACAGTATAGGACTTTCCCCGTTGCTTGATCGCAGAACTGATTAAAAACATCACAGATTTCGTCGAGCCCGCCCTGATAATGATCAAGGTGCTCCTCTTCAACATTGAGGAGAATCGCATGTTCAGGAAAAAAATTGACGAGTGTCCCGTCGCTTTCGTCTCCCTCTGCAACAAAATACTCTCCCGCCTCATCCCAATTCGCATTAGTGCCAAGAATGGGAATTTCTGCCCCTACATAGTGGGACGGATTCTTATCGCCAACTTTGAGGACATGAGCGGCCAATGCTGAGGTCGTCGTTTTTCCATGAGTGCCTGCAACCACGATTCCCCTCTTGCCCAACATGATAGCTGCCAACGCCTCAGCTCGTCGCAACATTGGGGTTCCCTGCTTGACCGCGGCGTCGAAGGCAGCATTCCCCGGCTTAATGGCGCTGGAGTAAACGACCACGTCTGCATCCTCGACGGATTCTGCAGAATGAGGGCTGGAGAACACGAGCCCCTCTTTTTCGAGCCGCTTGGTTTCTTTAGAAATGACTTGGTCTGAACCAGAAATATGATGGCCCAGCTCGAGAAAAAGAGATGCAAGTCCACTCATTCCGGACCCGGCGACACCGATTAAATGTACTCTCAAAGCTTGTTGGCGGTTCCCAAAGCGTTCCGCCCAGTCCTTCGAACTACTCTTCATACACTCAAATCACAATTCCCAAGATCACCCGATTAGGCGAGAGTTGAACTAATCACCTCACAAACCCGATCAGACGCATCGGCTACCGCCAGCTTTGCCATTTCCTCCTGCATTTGCTTTAATCTATCTTTATTCTTTATCAGTGAGACCACTTTTCCAGCAAAGGTATCTTCGCTGAGGTCATCCTGATGCCAGAGTTCCGCAGCTCCTGGTTTAGAAAATATCTCCGCATTGTGAAGCTGATGATCTTCTGCTGAGTAGGGATACGGGATTAATACTGATGGTATTTCATAAAATGACAATTCAGTCAGCGACGATGCACCCGAGCGACAAATCGCAAGATCAGCAATGCCCAGCGCGTATTGGACTTCATTCAGAAACCCCTTCAATACCCCACCACTAAAACCTCTATCATATTCCGGCTTCACTGTTTCATAATCAGCTGGCCCACTTATATGCAGCATTTGGATTCCTGCCTCCTCATATTTTACTAAGCCACCGGCGACCAACTCATTGATACGTCGAGCGCCTTGACTTCCTCCCATCACCATCGCGGTTGGTTTTTCTGGATCGAGGCCAAAGAAAGAAGCGGCCTCTTCTCGCGAGGGACGGTTGGTGATCGAGGGGCGGATTGGCGTCCCAACTACCTCGGTCATTACACCGCCAAAGTGAGCTGCGCAGACCTCAAATCCCACCAACACCGTATGAGAAAACTTCGCGTTCAGGCGATTGGCGCGTCCCGGTATCGAATTTGACTCGTGAATAAATGTCGGGAGCCCTAACTGCTTTCCAGCGACCAACGGAGCGGTTGAAGTGAACCCTCCCATACCAAGAACAGCTTCGGCTCCGAACATCTTAAACAATCTTCGGCACTCGCGCATTGCCTTCACGAAACGAATCAGGAAGGTCACCATCTTAGGGGAAAGGAGCGGCGGCATCGCAATCGATGGCATCTTTTCGAACCTGAGATGATCATAACCTTCAGAGGCCAAAGTATCGATCTGCTTCTCAGATATCAGGAGCAATACCTCCCCGCCAGCCTTCGTCCAAGCTTCCGCAACCGCAATACCCGGAAACAAGTGACCTCCGGTGCCACCACAGGCAATTACGAGTTTCTTGTTCTCTGGTGATGACATACGACAGGTAGAGAAATCTATACAGTTGAATTACTCTGCGCCTACGGCTCAATTAGCACGGTTTCCATTATTTTCATTCAGTTATTCCCTCGCTGGAACAATACCGTCTGAAAATTCCAACTCAAACCACGACGCGAAGTGCCTCAGGAACCACCCTGATTAACTGGGGGGTGCTGGCAACGACATCTCCATCGACCTGAATATCAATCGGCGGATCAGTATCGATCTCCACAGTATCGACGCTCCAGTGGCTTACCAACTGCGAGGCGTCAAGAGCCGCCTGTTCAGTGTCTTCCCGTCTGATATTATCCAATCCCATCATCTTACTAGCCAGCTGCACGATGCCTTCGATGTTGGCTTTCTTCAGTATAAACAAGTCGAGACGCCCGTCGTTCACGTCAACAGAAGGCGCAAGGGTAAGTCTCCCAACGCCGACGGTTCCGGCGTTGGCAACGACGCAGGCGACGCCCGAAACACTGATTGACTCTTCACCGTCTATTGTAAGTTGGTAATTGGCTTCGGGAGTCTCTTGAAGCATCTTGATCCCGGCAAAAACGTAGGCCCACTTCCCAAACTGATTTTTGAGTTCTCGTGTAGCCTCTTGGACCACTCCAACTTCAATACCACAACCAATTCGAAGCAAAAAGGGCCGGTCTCCCATCATTCCGGCATCGATATGTCGAGTGGTGTATTCTTCTCCGCAGATTAAATCACAAGCACGCTCCAATTGAGTTGGCAGGCGCAGCTCAGACGCCACCAAATTTCCAGTGCCACCTCCGAGGATCAGCATCGGAACATCGGTCCCGATGAGACCGGAAGCAACCTCCATTACGGTTCCATCGCCACCGTAGACCGCAACAACCTCGGCTCCGTTCTCAACCGCCTCACGCGCCAGGGAAGAACCATCCCCGGTTCCATGAGTAATCGATATATCCCAATAAATACCAGCATCGCGAAATGCTTGGTTCAAAATCGCCAAAAGCGGGATTCTGCGCGAAGGGGCGGGATTCACGATAACCTGAACCCTTTCTGGCTTGGGCTGGACGGTTTGGGACATCTTTAGTCGTTAAAGCTGAAAACTGGGACAGGGTAAGGGGGCTCTCTCTCGATTGCGACCACAGAGTTTTAAATTCGCCCAATTTTGCCATTTTAATCTCTTCCTCAAAGCTCCCCTACTCTTGCTAAGATGAGTATTCCCGCAACATCATCGCCCGCCCCTTGCCTCTGCGCTCGTAATGATTATTTCATTAACCACGCACGCTAAGGACCTGCACTCGAGGATTTGCAAATGTTCTCTATGGGCAGTCACCAGCGCGCGTGATCCCAAAGTAACTGGCCGCGGCGCCCACATCCTTTGTGGGCCTCCGTTTGGCAAGAGAGCCTAGCTTAAGAGAAAAGAAATCGGCAGCCTCCTATCCGTTACTACACAAACCGGATACCCGAGTTGGATCTAGGCAAAAAGATCTAACACCGGCTTCCCTTTGTGGGCGACCGTAAAAGGACGCTTGCTTGGACTATATAAAACTTGATCAATCGGCAATCCGAGCGCGTGAGCGATGGTCGCATTGAAATCAGGGATCTTCACCACATTCTCGATGACATTTTCAGCACCCTCATCAGTCTTTCCGTATTTAATACCACCTTTAAAGCCTCCGCCTGCAAGCACAGAGCTAAAGGCTTTCGGATAGTGGTCTCGCCCTGCATTCTGATTAATACGAGGGGTTCGCCCAAACTCCGTCGTTAGAACCACCACCGTTTCCTCAAGTTTCCCGCGGCGTTCGAGGTCGGTCAGCAGTGCCGCCATAGCTTGGTCGAGCACGGCACATCGTTCCGGAGCGGAAATGAACACATTATTGTGCAT
>DCQY01000068.1 GCA_002323995.1 Akkermansiaceae bacterium UBA1506
CTCCAAACCGAGTTGAATGATTGACCCAACCGAGTTGGGTTAATTTTTTCTCAAGATCATGAAATTCCTGCTGTCATTTATTTTTATCATGGCGACGCTCTCATCCGTAGCCTCACATGTTCCAGAAGAACTCTACGGTGACTGGTCGCTCGATCTTGAGTCGAATGAAGCTGGATGGCTTAGAATCGCAGACAACGAGGGGGAAATAGAAGTCTCTATGATGGTAAACGTCGGCTCAATCAGGCCACTCAAAGGTGTCGAGGTGAAAGACGGAAAGATTAAAGTCCCTCTCAAAACCTATCGTGATAAAGGCAAAGAAGGAGGCATTCTTTCTACTAATCGTGCCGAGATCTGGTCTGAAGATGGAAAGCTCACGGGAATCATTTTCACCCATTTTCCTAAAGGGAATCAAAGTATCGAAGACCCGTTTTACGGCATCGCTATTCCCCCAATGCCACCAGAACCCGACCTCTCCAAAGTAAAGTGGGGCAAACCGATTGCTCTTTTTAACGGTATAGATCTCACCGGATGGGAAGTTCGCCGACCTCAAAAAATCAACGGTTGGTCCGTCGAAGACGGAAACCTAGTCAACACCACGCCAAAGACTGACTTCAGTGCCACAGGGGCTTATGCCAACCTCATGACCGTGACAAATTTTGAAGACTTCAAGCTGCACATCGAATTCAATATCGGTAAAGACCGCAACAGCGGCATCTACGTCCGTGGTCTCTACGAAACCCAGGTGGTGGATCGCGACAGCCGCATGCAGGGTTTACAGGGCGTTGGATCCATTTTTGGACTGGTCGAACGCACCGAAAATCCCGCCTACGAAGGAGGCAAGTGGCAGACCTACGAAATCACGCTCGTCGACCGCCACATGACCGTGGTTCTCAACGGAGTCACCACCGTCGACAATCAACCTGTCTCCGGCCCGACCCCGGGAGCCGTTAATACTCACCCCATGCTACCAGGACCAATCTATTTGCAAGGCGATCACACCTCGGTGAAATACCGTAACATCCTACTGACGCCTCGCATCAAGTAGATCCCCTTTGATAAAACTATTTTTCTGCAAGTCTATGATCCGCTTCTTCACCCCATTACTTGTCGCCGCCACTCTTCCCCTTCTGGCTGAATCTCCTCTTAAAAAGGGAGCGAAACTCAACCTGATTTCCAACGAGTTTGAACTCGCTGACGGGCCTTCCTGGGATGGTTGGTCGCTGACGATCCCAGACCCACTAGCCGAACAAACAAAGCGGCTCATCGCTTCCAAAAGCGAATGGCAGAATCAATTTAAAGGAGAACGTTTCAGCGCCTCTTTTTTCAACCATGGCCATCACTACTTTTCAGACAACGGAAACGGTGCAATTCTAAAACGCGACTATCTGACAAAGGAACTCGAGGTCATCCACCGTGAGAACCTTGAAGCCGACCGGTCTCGAAAACCCAACGACCTCGTCGTGGATCGCTCAGGTGGCGTCTATTTCACACTCACCCGGGCAGGTCAGATCATCTATATCTCACCTGAAGGTGAATCCTCCGTCGCCGCCGAAGGAGTCGAGACTGCCAATGGTATTATTCTCAACCCGGATGAATCAATCCTCTATGCCTCCGAAGCTGCCCCCAAGCGGATTGTCGCGTTCAATGTAGGAACCGGAGGCAGACTCACAAGTCGCCGCCTCTTCGCCTCAATGGAAGGCGAGCCATTGGAGTCAAGGGCAGCCGACGGCATGACAATCGATCGCGCCGGAAATGTCTATTGCGCCGGCCCTACCGATATCTGGGTCTGGAGCCCGGACGGCCAACTGATTGAAAAGATCGCCTGCCCCGAACGGCCCGTAAACCTGACTTTTGGAGGGGCTGACCTGCGCGACCTTTACATCTCCGGATTCGGTGGGATTTACCACCAACGCATGCGCATCTCCGGCGTTTCACCCCAGCCTCCCGCAGCGTGGTCAGAGCAGGAAGCCAAGACCAAGCCCAGCGTTACGCTCCCCAAAGGAGTAACCCCGCACCTAGACCTGACCTACGCCCAATACGGACCTCGGAAGATGCTCGCCGACATTTATATTCCTCAAGGAGACGGACCTTTCCCGGCTGCCGCAATTCTCCACGGAGGCGGTTGGCACAGCGGTGACAAAATGAAGTTCCGAGCTATGGCAATAGAACTTGCTAAGCGTGGCTACGTTACCATGGCGATCGCTTATCGACTGAGTGAGGAAGCGAGGTTTCCAGCCAACATTCAGGATTGTCATGCAGCTATTCGCTACTTGCGCGCAAACGCTGAAAAGTTCAGTGCTGATCCCAATCGTATTGGCGTCTTAGGTGGATCTGCCGGAGCCCACCTCGCCGGCCTGCTTGCGGCGACTGCGGATGTGAAAAAATTACACGGTGAGGGAGGTCACCCCGGAGTTTCCTCAGCAGTCCAAGCCGCCGTCGTCATGTCCGGTCCCATGGAAATCGCCACCGGAAACGTGGCAGAGCGCTCGCTTCTCATAGACAACCCAAAGCCAAACGCGATCTGGCTTTTTGGTGGCAACGTGGAAGAAAAATCTGAACTCTACGCTCTCGCCGATGCCCATCAGCACATCGACGAAAATACCCCGCCCATCCTTTTTCAATATGGTGGCACTGAAGATCCCTCGAGAACCCTACCGTCCATGGATAAGCTCATGGAGCTGGGAATCCGAACCAAAGTTCTCTCAGACTACCCCGAGGGTAAACACGGTTGCTGGAATCGCCATCCCTGGTTCCTGCCGATGGTCGAAGACATTGACCAGTGGTTTCAAGAACACCTTTAATTCTGACTATCAGCGTGAACGCATGATCTCACTTGTCATCACTTCGACGACGAGCGTCTGTAAACCATAGTCATCCTCTTTGACCTGTTCAAGTATGTCGTTAATAACGTAGCCATCGACGGGTTCCATCTTACGCCCGGTGGAATAGCTGAGCAATTTGGAAATCAATCCACGGGTGAAAACATCTTTACGCGAATCAACAAGGACTTCCTTGAACTCCTTAAAATTTGCGAAGGTTTCACCCGAAGCGAACTCACCCGACGCATCTACCTTGAGACCTCCCCCACCAGCTTGGCGGTAACGGTGTCGCCAACGCCCGATCGGATCGAAGGCCTCCAGTGGGAAACCGAGCGGGTCAATCTTGCGATGGCATTCAGCACAGGCTTTGTCTTCGCGATGCTTCTTGAGCTTTTCGCGGATCGTAGTCGCTCCGCGTGTATCCGCCTCAATTTCCGGCACCTCGTCCGGCGGTGGCGGCGGTTTAGACCCGAGGATATTTTCCGATACCCAAACACCACGGGTGATGGGCGAAGTATCCACACCGTTTGCACTCACCGCCAGAACCCCGGCCATGCCGAGCACTCCACCCCGCCTTGCGTTCTCCTTCAAACTTACTTTCTCGAAACCGTCAGCAAGACGCATCGTCTCGCTCTCCGGCAGTTGGTATAAACCAGCAAGATATTTATCCACAAAAGTGTAGTCAGCATCGAGAAAATCCAATACCGGTCGATTCTCTTTCAGCACATGGTTAAAGAACAGCCGGGCCTCCTTTTTCATCGAAGCGGGAAGATTTTGATAATAGTATACCCCCGCAGCCCCACGGGGAGGAGGCTGCGATCCGATACCACGCAAATTCAACCAACTGTCGAGAAAACCTTCAACAAACCCTCTGGAGTTGTCGTGAGCCAGAAGACGCCGCACCTGCCGCCCAAGTTCATCGGGTTTGACTAACTCACCCGACCTCGCCTTGTTCATGAGAAACTCATCGGGAGGCAAAGCCCACAGAGCATATGAAAGACGCGACGCCAGATCGTATATCCCCAGTTCATCTTGATCTTCTTCAGTTACTTCGGTCAGGTAGATAAAAGACGGAGAACACAAAATCATCTTCACCGTGTCGAGCGCTGCTTCACGTGGTGAAGCCATTTCATCAATTCGTTTTTGATAGGTCGCCCCGATTCGCTCTCGATCCAAATCATTCAAAGGACGTCGGAAGGCACGTTCGCCGAAGGCAAATAACTTCTCTTCCGCACTTTCCTCCTCAAAACCCTTGCCCCCAAAAACGGCTATTTCCTCCTTTGTCCCCCCCGCTTCCGGCAAAGGTCCATGAACTTTGATCTCGTCGATACGGATGTGAGGTAAAGCACCTTCGCGCAAAATGTGCGCACGGTTGACACCCGAACTGTATTTCTTTGGATCAAACTCTTCTTTGTAACGCTCGTTCACTTTGATAACAGAAGCCCTCGACTGCCAGGGCCCATTGGGAAAGATAAAGCGGGGCGTTTGTCCTTGCTCTAGCCAGACTCGGAACTTGAGCCACTCTTGGCTGTCATCTGGCACCACCTGCTGACCTAACAAGGGCTCAATAGCCTGCGGGTAGTGAATATGCCCTTTCGTCACATCGCCCGGCACCACTCCAAGTAAAAATGGCTCCGAAAAATCGATCTTAAAAATCTCCGGATCGTAGTGCGTGTCTCGATGGTAAGCCCGCGCCAGCGCACTGATATCGTAGTAACCGGATACCGGCACGCCCTCTAGGAAATCTTCAATGTGACCATAACCACCCTGACGCGTATTTGTGTTAGGTTGTTCGTAGAGACAGAGGTAATCAAAATTAAACACGCTCTTATGCGCTCCGGTCAATTCCTCATACTGCACGAAGTTTTCGGTGAAGTGCCAGGTCTTCGGTTCCACCTCAGGCTTACCAATACGAAGATTGACCAATCGATTAGCAGCCTGAAAATACTGGTCTAAAAGAAATCCAGACGTAACAAGCGTAGCGCCGATTGTATCGATGTGATCGCTCGTATTTTCTTTAGGGAAATCAGCGGTCAAGCCTAGCGTATCGACACGACGATTGAAGAGTTTCTCCAGCGTGTTTTCATATTCACGCGTCGACAATCTCCGCATCACGGTACGCCCAGTCCCATGTCCCTCGATTTTTCCGCGCACACTCTCCACGTTCTCCCTTAGCGCGCGGATCACGGCTATCCGCTCTGCATCGCTGGGTTGGTCCGCCTTTTTGGGTGGCATCTCCTTAAGCGTCACCTGATCGATAATTTCCTGAGCCGTAATCAGATCGAACTCCTTTTCCAAAGGAAGTTCAAAAGCCTCGAAATCACGGTCAGCTTTTTGAACTGCGGAATCATGACACTGGAGGCAGTAATTCCCAACGAAATCATAAATGATCCGGTCGGAATCATCTACCCCGCCTGCCGTCCATGCGGCACCGATTAGAAGTGAGGGCCACGCTCGCAAAAGAAAACTCATCTACGAAAAGGTTCCGCTACTAGTACCAAAGGCATTCGCCTCAAGTCCCATACGCTGCGCCATTTCAAGGTAAAGATTACAGAGTGGCACCTTTTGCGTTCCACCTGCTTCCAGGGCCTTGAACTCACCGTGGCGATAACCGCCTCCGGCCAGAATGATAGGCAGGTCAGTATTTTTGTGCGAAGCGCCGTTACCCATACCGCTACCGAAAATAACAGCCGTGGAATCGAGTAGGCTTTGTTCTCCATCTTGGATTTGGGAAAGACGAGTCAAAAATCTGTTGAAGTGCTTGATCTGATAGGTCTCAAGAGTGATGAGGTGGGCAATGTTTTGCTCATCATTCCCGTGGTGAGAGAGTCCGTGATAGGACTTCGCGATGCCTAGATCCTGCGGAAGAAAGCAGCCCCCAATTTCAAGGGTTGCAACGCGGGTCGAATCCGTTTGTAGAGCCAATGCGATCAACTCATATAACATGGGAAGATCATTCACCGTATTGACGTTGGACGGGATATCAAACGGAGCATCCGGCTTGGGGTGGTCCGCCCATCTCTGCCTCATTTCGAGGCGCTTTTCCACATCACGAATCGAAGTGAGGTATTCGTCCAGCTTTTCCTTGTCCTCGTGATTTACCTTTCGACGGAGCCTATTGGCATCCTCCAGAATGGAATCAAGAATCGAAGCATGGAGAGAATTTTCTTTGGCTCTTTGCGCTTTCCGTTCCGCGGAATCACTGGCAAAGAGCTTTTTAAACAAGTCAGCCGGCCCCGTAATCGGAGGAACCCGAACTCCCGAGCGTGTCCATGCAAGCTGACAACCACCATGAATTCCTCCCTCGGAACCAACAGTCAGCGAGGGAAAACGAGTTTGAGTTCCAATTTCATCCGCAATAAACTGGTCAATGGTCACATTGCCATCAGGTCTGTTCTGCGCTTCTGAATTCAGAACTCCGGAAAGAAAAGAATGAACCGCAAAGTGTCCTCCCTTGATCCCATGATCAAGGCCGCGGTAGATGGTCATGTGATCGCGATTTTCGGCTAGCGGCTCAAGCAAAGTTGTCGTCTCGTAGCCCTTCCCTGCTGTCTCGGGAAAAAGAGACTTCGTCTGAAATCCGAGAAGATTGCCTACCGCCACGAATCTCGGAGTTCCCACGCCTGCTCCTACCGTATTCTGAACTACAGAGCTGCCCTCTACAGATTTTGCCATGAGCGATGGCAAACTAGGTAGTGTGACTGAGGCACCAAGTGCCCTCAAAACGAAAGCTCTGCGATTAATGTCCACGGACATCAATCTCTGGCACCTAGACAACGGCTTCAACTAAGTCATTGGGGCGCGATGATGTGACATCCGCCAAGCCACCGGGGCAATTTAAAACTCATGGACTAGGAGTCAGAATGGCGTGGATTGAACAATTTCCTACCGCGTGATTCGGTGTCGAACTGGTCTGGATTTTTCTGCCCTAGTCACCGATTAAAAATGACCAAACAAGCTTTGATAAAGGAAGCTTTGGTAAATTCGGGGCGAAAATCGAAATTGACCAACTCAACTTAGCAAGCGACTTAACAAACGCATCATTCCTATTCAAGCATCTTCTTTGCCGGATTCGGCAGAAACCAAGACTAGAAGAGTCTTGAGTTATTATCTATGGTAACAGTGATTCGCGAACGTCCACTTTCGTTGAAGATTTTTCCTCGCTAATGAAGGAATTGATCATAGACATTTTTAAATATGGCTGGAAGCCCGCTGGAGGCGCTATCCTCGGAGTCGTCATTGTCGTGTGGATGATCCGCAAAGGGATTGAGGCGAGGAAACGTCGCCTCCGAGCTCTGGAGAGAGCAAAATCACCCGGACCCATGACCATTGGTGATCTCGACTTCGAATTAGAAAAGAGAGACAAGTCAAGACCAAAAGACTCCCGAGACATCGACCTTCCAAAACGGCGAGAGAAAACCAGTAAGAGCGTGGCAAAAGAAGAAGAGAATCGCTTGGGTAGTGAACTCGATTCCTTACTTGATTCAAGCCGACCAAAAAAGAGAAAGTCGTCCTCTTCGAATTCATCTAAAAAGAGCAAGCGCAAACCCAGTCGAGCCACATCACAAGCGCGTGAATCTAACTCTCCAGATTCAAAATCGAGCGAGCCCAAACGGAAAGCTACCCGAGGTAAGACCAAGAAAAAGTCGGTTACTAAGGAAGAACTCAAAAGATCGCTGAAAGAGGAACTCAAAGCAGAGCTGCGAGCCGAACTACGGTCAGAGCTGCGAGCCGAAATTGAGTTGGAGAAAGACCAAAAAATTAGTTCTCAGACTAGCGACCCTCCAACCCAGCATGGAGAATCGGGAGCTACTGACAAGGTAGATACGGTAAATCCTGCCCCCGTTGACCGCGTTAGACCCGATCGTCCAACTTCTATCGTAAGCAGCACGCCCCAAGATCTCGAACCAAAAAACCGAGAAGCCGCACCTTCAGAATCCACCGCTCCAATACCGACCATCGATTCGACTCAAGAACTCGCGAAGGAGCCGGAACCTCGAGTCAATCCGAACCCTGCTCCCTCTGCTCCGTTATTACCGAAGCCACTCTCGCCAGCACCTCTCCCCTCGACACCGACGGCAGCGAAACCAGCCCAGCCTTCGCCCACCCCTACCTCGAATACACCT
>DCQY01000090.1 GCA_002323995.1 Akkermansiaceae bacterium UBA1506
GAAAAAGTGAGGTAAAACTTGCCGGTTTCCTTGTATTCCGGATGAAAGGCTAGACCAAGAAGACCCTCTTCAAAATCCTTCTCCACCCCAATGGAGTCGGTCAAATCGAGAAACAGAACTGATTCTTCGGATTCCGGTCGGGAAGGCAAAATCTTGATCTTACCTGTCTGCTCAACCAGAAAGAGACGATCGGAACCATCATTAGGAATTTGGATTGAAACCGGGCGCTCCACTTCGATTTTTTCGTAGGTAGGGAGTAGCTTAATGTCAGGTGCAGCCATCAGTGCGATTGGCATTGCTAATGACGCGATCATGAGGGTGGCAAAACGAATCATGTCCTTAAATTACGAGACCAAGTGTTACAAGGCAACCCTTGTTCGAGTCGTAAAAGTGCCATAGCGTGATTCTTGAAACAGCTTTATGACGCGTCTTCCCTCTCAACACCTCGCAGATCTTTCAAGAGACCGGCGGTTTTTGATTCGGACATCGCTCAGCATTGTCGTGATGTCGACGGTGCTTTCATTTATCCTCGCTGCTTTTGTCCCACAAAAACTTGGTGAACTACTTGGGCAGTTTCCCAAGCAGAATCTTGAGGTTTTTCACCAAGCTGCTTCTCAACAAGACCCGCAATCTCTCAATGACTGGGTCTTCTGGATTCGATTCAACCATCCAGTATCCTCCGCCGCCACTTCGCTCGATTTTCGCGACTTTCTAAGGGCAGAACATGGGGCTATCCCAGAAGATAGAAACTCATCGTTTCAGAAACACCCACTTCTCAAAAGCTTCTACGAGGGGGTGCAGAGCGATGACCGGAAGGAATCCATCGAACAACTGAAGTCCATTTCTGAATCACTTCGGTATCGGAATGAGTTCCTCGGTGATCTCTACATTTTAGACAAGGACTATGCCGCTGCTACCAACTTCTACAGCCGCGAAGCCCGGCAATTCCCTGAATCTTCTTATGCGCAACGCAGCGCAGTTGTAGCGGCGCTACGAAATGATGATACAACTGCGGCTCGCTTTCTTTTGAACCAGTCCGCGATTTCTGATCGCTTCAGCGACTACGACTTGATGAATCTGCAGGCTGACGCCCGCGCTTGGATTCCTCTGCTCAAGAGCACCTTCAAGTATGAGAAAGCTCAACTCCTGAGTTTCTTCATTATACCCGCAGCGTTTACCGGACTAATCTGGTATCTAATACTCACCAATTTCTGGCGCTTTGATCGGACTCGCTTAATCGCTTCTTTGTTCGCTGTCGCCCTGGGGGTCCTTAGTGCCAATCTGACACTTTACGCTGTTATGATTCAGGAACGGGCTTTCGGGTTCACCCACATTCCATCTTCTTCCCAGGTTTCTCAGGCAATCTATTTTGTCGCTGGTGTCGGGCTTCGTGAGGAAACAATCAAGCTGGCTTGCTTCATTCCCATCGCCGTCTGGTGTGCGAGAAGGAAAAACGATCTTGAGGCTCTCATCCTCGCGGCTCTTGTTGGTCTTGGCTTCGCAGCCATGGAAAATATCTCCTACTTTCGGACGGGGCTGATACAGCAGAGTGGTCTGACCCGGTTGCTAACCGCAAACCCTCTCCATTTTACCCTAACAGGGCTGGTCGGATACTATGGATATCGAATGATCGTCAGGAAATTTCACGGGATGGAGGAGTTTCTTGCGACATTCATTCTTGCTGTTTTATTTCATGGTGCCTACGACGCTGTCATCATGATTCCGGAATGGGCAGATTGGTCTATCCTGACATTCATTCTCATGGCGCTGCTGGTCTATCGCTACTTCGATCCATTGCGCGGACTGATGGACATTCAGCAACAAAGAAAGCGACTTTCTCCGCTCGGCATTTTTATCATGGGCTCGGTCGCAATCGCTTGTATCGTGATGATGGTTTCCGCTCCATTCCTCGGCTTTCATTATGCCCTTGCCGGTTTTGCAGAAGCAGTCGGCTCGATTCTTCCTCTGGCCTTCGCTTACATCAGTCGCTTCAGAGATCTCTAACCTCCTGTTCGATTTGAAGCTAAACTTTGAACTTTGGATCTCGCGCAACCAAACCCACGATTGACACCTCTCTTGAGTGGCTGAGCAGCCAAAACCAGACGGTAAAAATGGTGACGGATACGAGGCCCAGATTATTTTTTTGCCTGAGCGATCTGATCCGACTTGATACTTCAGGTCTTGTTCAGAATACACCCTACCAACTGGGCTCTCACCCCCTTAAGTTCCTTAGCTGCCTCGCGGGCCGTTCTAAAATCAGTCTTACCGGACCCTACCACCAGCACCGTGGCCTCTGCGTGGGATGCATACTTCAGGCCATCCTTACCCGAATTCAAAGGTGACGTGTCGATGATCACATAATCAAAGGATGAGTAGGCTTCCGTAAGCATCTTCACAAAAATCTCCTCACTCATTGGCTCTCCAGTGTCCGAGGTCAATCGACCGCAGGAGATAAGGTAGAGATCTTTGAAAGTCGTTTCCTGACAAAGATTTTGGCTCGTCATCTCTTCTCCTCTGACTTCCCTTTCCATCGGATCGATAAAAAGTTCCGCCATATCTTGCTTACAGAAATCGGCATCCACCAGCAGGGTTCGATATCCCTTGTTCGCCAGAAGAACCGCGAGATTAGCGGCACAGAACGTCTTTCCTTCGCCTGGAGAAGCGCTCATGATCATTATACTGCGAGCGTGATGAGTGGAGAGAGATGCCCAGAGAGACCCTAAGCTCTCACTGACGGGTGAATTCGCATCATAATTTAGGAAGAACGATTCGCGCAGATCCATCTCTTGCCCCAATGCTTTCGGCACCTCGGCAAGGACTGGAAGACCAACGCTCGACTCTACCTTTCTGGCACCTTTTTGTGTTCGATCAACCAGCCCAACCCCAATCACCACTCCGAGGCCACACATCGCTCCAAAGACTCCAGCAATCGCCACGGTAGAATTTTTTCTTGGCAGAACCGGCGTCGCCGCAATGAGCGGGGAGGCAAAAACCCTCACGGCCGTTTCGTCCAAACCCTCGTGAAAATTGAGCTCTTTTATCCGGGCAAGGAGCTCCTCATAAGTCAATGCGGCTGAGTCGCGAGCCCGCAGCAAGCTGCGAAACTCTTTACGGACTCTGTCGACTTCAATCAAATGAGTCTTCTCCTCCTTAAATGTCTTCCGAAGCTGCGCCTCGCGCAATTCGGCTTGCCGATAGGCGTTCTCGATCGACTCGCCAACTTCGGCCGCGACCACATCAACTTGCTCTTCCAAGCCAGCCAAATTCAGCTCGCCGTTCTGGTAAGTAAAGTGCGCTGGCTTGAATTGCTTTTCTATCCTAACAAATTCCGCCTTCGCCAGGTTCCTACTGTGCAACAAATCTTGAATGTGCTTCTTATCACCGTAGGAACTAATATCGAAAACCATCTCGATATCCTGATTTTTTACCCCCTCATAGTGTTCAAAGTCTCGTTTGCGAAGAAGAGTCTCAGAAACCGCTGACGCAAGCTTCTTATCGAGATCAGACGATGTTTCACCGGCAAAATCTGTGCCTTCGTTTAACGCAATATCCACATGCTGAATTCGGAAGGCCTGCACCTCATCTTCGGCTGCGTTCATCCGTCTCAGTTGCCTGGCAGCCTCTTCTTCTAAACGTGCACGTTTCCCGGCGACGAAGTCGCTGTTCTGCTCTCGAATCAAGCTTTGAAACTCCTCGATGAAGGCATCTGCCATATCGCGGGCCCGCTCTGGGTCCCGATCCCTTGCAGTTACATCAATGAGGCGTGTTCCACGACGGACTTGAACTTCGATATTCTGACTGATCAATTCGACAATCTCCGCGTCTGTATAGGGGAATCCTCTATTTGCTAAAAAGCCGGGATCATCTCGCAACTCGAGGCGATCCACGACGCGCAGGATGACGACACCGCTTCGGATACCTTCAGCTAACGACAGCAACGTAACGGGGTCGTCCCAACCCTTCTCTCTTCGCATGCCGTCATAGCCGGCACTGTCACCTTTGGGGTCTACATAGATGATGGCGACAGACTCATACACCTTTGGAGCCAAGTGGACATAGGCTACCGCAAAACCAATGAAAACAGCGACGATTAGAGCTGCTAGCCAGAACCTCGGAATAATGGCAGTCATCAATCTTGAACTTTCTGGTGTCTCTGAGAGAGGTGACAACGCATCGTAGGTACTTGCTTGTGATTGTCCTGCTCCTAATTGATTCATCAGCGCTGCATGATTCGTCGCTCGGCAGTTGTTGGCCTATCACGAGTGAGAAAAATCAGTTCGTTTTCACCAAAGAAATACTCCCGATTCATACAATTACCCTCTACGAGGGATTGATTCAAGATGAATTATTAATTTTCATATTTAGTATAATTTTCAGTCATTGAAACCTTCAGTATCCGTAAAATTGATAATAGATTGCGACGCTTTATTTACCGCCCTGCGTTTGCAAGGCATTTGATGGAGGGGTAAACTTCCCCAATGCCTAGGCGGGCTTTTACTTCGCCACCCGATTGATCAAAACTTTAGCCCCAGAGAGTGATCCTTTTCAGCACCAAGATGAATTACCATAAACTTTATCTGCTTCTCGCTCTTTTCGGCGCGGGACCTCTGATGGCCCAAGAAGCCGGACAATCCGCATCTCCTGAATCCGTTCAAACAACGGCGGAGACCATCCTCGATTACATGCTAAAGGGTGGCCCCTTTCTCATGATCCCTCTGGCTGCGCTGTCATTTCTAGCGGTCATTCTGATCATTTTCTATCTTTTCACGATCCGGCAGGGCGCCATCGTCAGCGACAGATTCATGAACGCTGCTGATGCGCTGATACGGAAGCAAGACTATCTGGGGCTCATAGCAGTCTGTAATCGAGAAAACGAGTCTATCGCCCGTGTCGTTTACAAAACACTCGATTTTGCTACCAAGAACCCCACAGCTAGTTTCGACGAAGTGCGAGAAGTAACCGAAGCAGAAGGCACCCGGCAGGCATCACAGCTCAATAATCGCATTTCTTACCTCAACGATATTAGCCGAATTGCTCCGATGGTTGGCCTCTTTGGCACCGTGATCGGTATGATCGCTGCCTTCGAGGGGATCGGAAAATCCTCCGGTGTCCAGCACATGGAACTCGCACCCGGAGTAGCTCAAGCCCTCGTGACGACAGCGGCTGGACTCGTTGTCAGTATACCGTCACTGGTTTTCTACTCAATCTTTCGTGGCAAAGTTCAGAGACTGATCGCAGAAATGGAAGCCGCTATGACTCATATCATGGCATTGCTTGCAGCGCAGTATAAGCGTGCGAATCACAAAGCACCCGCGAGACGTGAACTTACTGAAGGCGAATAAGAAAATCCTCATTTATTCACATGAAGTTCAGAGATACCAGTAGTCAGCAGGGAGCTGAATTGGAACTTGCCCCGATGATTGACGTGGTTTTTCTGCTACTGATCTTTTTCATCGTGACTTGGCAGTTCGCTCGATTTGAGCGCGATATGGATATCTCAGTTCCATCAGCTGAAGAAGCTCAAGACACTGATCGGCAGACAGGCGAGATCATTGTAAACGTTCGCGAAGATGGCTCCATCATCCTAAACGGAAGAAACGTGAACCAAACCGAGCTTCTCGCCAAGCTTCAAGCCATCTGTGAGGCCTATCCGGACCAGGCAGTTATTCTGCGTGGATCTTCTGACGCAGATTTCCAGTCGATTATGAATGTGCTTGATCAAATAAAGAAAGCCGGCATCTGGAATGTCGCATTTGCCACGACCAGCCCTCAAGGTTGAAAATTCAGCGTGTCCTGATCAGCCGATATCATTTTCAAGATGCGAGCGTCCTTTCTCCAACTGCGTTCCCAACACGCCCTCACTTACTGGGTCACGGGGCTGCTTATCCTTTTTGCCCACGATCGCCCCCTTTCTCAGGATGCTCCGGCTCAACCAATACCGGGTGCCGAAGCCAGTCAATTTGAGGACATTCTTGAGTATGCCGACATGCTCTTTAGCCGCAAACAATACAACATTGCGGCACAGCAGTATCAAATATTCATTCAAGAACAACCAAACAGCCCAAATCTTCAGATCGCTTGGTTCCGACTCGGCGAGTGCTATCTCCAGGTCAAACAGCTGGCCGATGCCGAGAAAACGTTCAATTACCTCATCGGCCAATATCGCATAGGCCCCTTCGTTGGTTCCGCCGCCTATCGACTCGCGATCATGCGATTAGACGATAAAGATTACCTCAACGCGCTCACTTTTTTTAAGACCGCTAAGAATGAGCTAATCGATCCCAAAGTAAAACTTGAAGCAACATACTACTGCGCCCGTTGCCTTCAGCTGACCCAGCAAAGCCAAGAGGCTCTCGCTCAATTTAACGAGTTGATCAAAGCGGACCCCACCGAGGAGAACCCTTTCCATGAAAGAGCCCTTCTAGAATCTGCAAGGCTTCACTTCGAGCTAGGCGAGACGAAGTTGGCTCTCGAAAAGTTTAAGAGACTCTCGGATACGGCAAGTACTGAGGCGTTCCAACAAGAAGCCGTCGTCCGGGGCGGGCTTCTCGCTGCTGAAGCTGGACAGGCGGAAATAAGCGAAGAACTTCTCAGTAGAGCCCTGAAGTTCTCCGACACCAGCCCTTGGAAAGCACTCGCTCAGGTCGGAGCCATCTTCAATGCTTTTGCCCGCGAAGACTATGAGCGTGTTATTGCGATCTATAACCTTGGCGCCTACACGCCGCCTGATGAGTCCCGGGCCAAGGTGTTGCTGATTGTGGCACACTCTTACCGGTTGATGAACGATCTCGAGCCCGCACTGCAGCTTTACTCCCTCGTCGAGGCAAAATACCCCAAGCAAAAGGAAGGAGTAGAGGCGGGCTATCGTCGCATTCAGATGCTTTACCAAACTTCCGATAAGAAGCTTCCAGATGCTGCTGATAATTTTGCTAGAATCCAAGCCGCTATCGATTCCTCCAATCCTTATATTGACATGGCCTGGTTGATGAAAGCCGAGTTTCACTTCGCTCAAGCCGAAAATTCAGCGAGCGGCCCGGGCTCCAACTATGCGAACAAGAACTTATCTCTCGCCGCCTCCGCATACTCCAAAGTTCGTTTGGAAAAGGTGGATCAGAGATACCGTGAAATCTGCCTCTACAAAAAGGGCTGGTCACAAATCGAGTCAGGTGATTTCAAAGGCGGCATTGTGAGTCTCACTGAGTTCATCCAGAAACATCGCCAGAGTTCTCTCGCCTCTTCCGCTATCGCCAAACGAGCGGCAGCCTACCAAGAAAACGAAGACCATCAGTATGCATTAGACGACTTCGAAGATATCGCCGAAAACTTTCCAGAGGCTCAAGAGTTGGAGTTTGCTCTTCAACAAATTGCTTTAATCTACGCGCATCAGCGGAAGACTTCAGAGATGATCGCTGCCTACCAGAATCTTCTGAAGCAATTCCCAAACACAGATGGTGCTGGCGAAGCACACTACTGGATTGGCGTTGGTTTTTTCGATCTCGAGCAACACCAGCAAGCGATTCCCGAACTTAAGCTAGCGCGCGAAATCGACTCGCAATATGACGACAAGGCGACAGTTCGCCTTGTCATCTGTCATTACCAACTCGAACAAATTGATGAACTCGCTAAGAACGCTCGTCGCTATCTCCAAAATACGCCAAGCTCCACCGATGAAGGAACTAAGTCCGAGCGTCCGTCGATTCCGCTGCAAGTTTTGGAATACCTTGGCAGAAAGCTCGCGGCCTCGCGTGATTACGAAGGGGGCGAATACTTTCTGACGGCGCTGAGTCAGGGCAAAGACCCGACCGAAACAACAGCTTCGGTCTGGAAGTTACTCGCTGACTGTCGGATGGAACTGAAAAATCATGAAGGAGTCATCAATGCTTGTGATAACTTCCTCGTCCAAACTGAACGCCCAAGCAAAAGAGCCTCCGCTTACCTCCAGAGAGGATTAGCTCAATTCTTCCTTAATCGATTCGAAGAAGCCAAGACGAGCGCTCAAGAAAGCTTACGATCTCAAAAGGAGGGACGCACCAATGCCGAAGCAAGACTTCTCCTAGGAGACATTGCTGCTGAAAACGGCAACCTAGCAGATGCCGCTCGAGACTATCTCGTTGTAAGCCAAATTTTTTATGACCCTGATGTCACTCCCAAAGCACTCGCCAAAGCGGCTGACGCATACAGATCGCTTGGCAAGCATGACAAAGCTGAGCAACTGCAACAGGAGTTGAGATCTAAGTTTCCTGACTACGCGGCACCGGCGAGTTTAAATCCCAACCCCTAGTCATTGAAACACCTCTTCATCCGATGGCTAGCTCTGAGTTAGCAGAGGTCAATCAGCAAAAGGCAGTCGCCGCGATCAAGGGAATCAGGTTACCGCTCGGTAGCGCACCTCATGATCATTCTTCTGCAATTGGCACGCGAATGAACTCTGAAGGGGTAAATCATTCAAGCCAGCCGTTAATGAAATGAAGTCACTGACTGCCGTTGCAGTCTTCACCATCCATCGTTTCCGGATCATACTCCGGTTTTCCGTCAGCCTTAACTGGCTCAAATGATGTTCCGCAACCACAGCTGCGGGCTGCATTCGGGTTCTCAATCTTGAACCCAGAATCGTTCAGTGCATCAACATAATCCAACTGGCATCCATCCAGGTAGTCCAGACTTTCACGATCAACGAACACCTTGACACCCATTTTCTCGATCACATCATCTCCGGGACTCGCTGAGGCAATTTGCATCGCGTATGACATTCCGGCACAACCGCCCCTCTCCACGAGGAGGCGAAGTCCCTTTTCCTCTGGAGAGTGGTCATTCGATTTAAGAAGAGCGAGAAGATGGCTCGCAGCAGAGTCGGTCACTTGAATCATGGTCAGGGTCAGGGTCAGTTCGTGATTAACTATAGAACCGCATTCTCACAATCCCAAACAATTTCGGAGTTGCTTTCCGGTCCGGCAAGCTCTCAGTTTAGCTTGTCGTAGTTATGGGAAAAATCCGCCTGCTCCCCGAAGCCCTTGCCAGTCAGGTTGCCGCTGGCGAAGTCGTAGAACGCCCCGCTTCCGTGGTCAAAGAACTGGTAGAGAATAGTATCGATGCCGGCTCTTCCAATATTGAAGTCAAAGTCCAGCGGGGTGGAATCGCTCTCATACGAGTAACCGACGACGGGTGTGGCATGAATAGAGACGATGCGCTCATGTGTCTCGAACGTAATGCCACTTCCAAGATACGGACTAAAGATGATCTCTCCGCAATTCTCACCCTTGGTTTTCGCGGGGAGGCTATTCCTAGCATCGCCAGTGTCTCAAAGTTTCGTCTTGTCACGCGGGAACCAGATTCATTAACAGGCACCGAAATTACGATCAACGGTGGAAAAGTAATCAGTGTTAAAGATTGTGGAGAACAAGCCGGTACTCAGATTGAAGCCCGTTCGCTCTTTTATAATCTTCCGGCCCGTCGCAAATTCCTCCGAACCGAAAACACCGAGTTCTCACACCTCGAACAGGTGGTTAAAACCCAAGCGATCGCTCACGAGAACATCCGTTTTTCGTTGGTTCGTAATGACCGCCTTTCGTTTCAACTACCGGCGACGACCGATCTTTGCGAAAGAATCGGTGGTCTCGTAGGCATCGATCTCGCGAGTCGACTTCTCGAGGTAGAAACTCATGAGCACAAAAACATCCGGGTTCGGGGTTTCATCGGCCCACCCGGAATGGGCAGGAGCGATCGTCGTCAGCAACTCAGCTTCCTCAACGGTCGGCCTGTGGAAGCCGCCATCATCACCCGTGCCCTGCGGGAAGGCTATCACACCGCCCTGATGAAAGGGCAATATCCGGTTACTTTCCTTTTTATCGAAACAGAACCCACCGCCGTTGACGTTAATGTTCATCCAGCTAAGCGTGAGGTGAGGTTTCACGACGGATTCGCTGTTCAAGATGCAATCATTGGCGCCGTCCAGAAAACCCTCCGCGCCCAGATGACTCGTCCGGTCTCTGGAGTTGGATTGACCGGCGCCAAGCGAGAGGTTCCTACCCTCGATGCCGTGCAGGACGATCTTATTCCCACAAGCGAACAACGCTCGCTTCGCAAAGACTGGAGCGACATGAATCAAACGGTTGAGGAAAGAAGTGCGTTACCGAAAGTCGAAGAAAAGCTCTTCACCGCGCAAGAACGTGCACGGGCTGAGACCGAAAAAAATCAGGAGGGTCCGGTCAGCGAAGCAATCCCGCTGGATAGGGAAATGTCGGAAGCCAAGCCGGCAACCGATACCGCAGACGAAGCTCTCCAGATGAAGGCCAGCGACTATCGTCTTCTTGGAGTACTCGGTAAGCTATATGTGCTGCTGGAGTCAGCTGAGGGACTAGTCTTAATGGATCAGCATGCAGCCCACGAACGCGTCCTTTTTGAGGAGATGAAGCGTCGTATGGAAAGCGAAGAAATTCCCTCACAGAGCCTGCTCAGCCCCATCATGGTGGATCTGACTCCGAGGGACTTCGACCTCATCGAAAAAAATCTAGATGTCATCAATAAGCTGGGACTTTCAGCCGAACCATTCGGTGGAAGCACTCTAAAAATTGACTCGCTTCCCAGCTTTCTCAAAAGCGACGATCCTGAGGGGTTCCTTCAGGAATTGATTGATGAAATTCGGGCTTCAAGTGAACGCATGTCAAAACTGAGGCTAGGTGAAGATATGATTGCGACAACCGTCTGTCGTCATGCGGTTAAGGCCAATGACCTTCTGCATGACCGGGAACTGCAAAAACTCCTCGAAGATTTGCTTGAATGCGATATGCCCTATTGCTGTCCTCACGGACGACCCACACTGATTCAGATTTCCTTCGGTGAGTTGGAACGGAAGTTCGGAAGGAGGACCTGAGAACGCAATTCCATACCTTGACCCTCCACGCTGACTCCTTCATCCTTCGCGGATGAGGCTCAATTTCATAGCGCTGGCTGCGGCTTTCTCCTTCTCTGTTCTTCATGCTGCCGAAAAGAACGTTGTCTTCTTCATCACCGATGACGAATCACCGACTCTCGGTTGCTATGGAGATCCCGTTGCTGTGACTCCCGCCATTGATGCTCTTGCTGCCGATGGCACCCTCTTTCTCAACGCCTTCGCAACCACTGCCAGTTGCTCCGCCAGTCGCTCTGTGGTCATGTCAGGATTACATAACCACCGCAATGGACAATATGGGCACCAGCATTCTTACCACAAGTTCTCTTCATTCCATAACGTTGTCAGTCTCTCTCTGCCCCGAGTCATGTCTATTGCCGGCTACCGAACGGGGCATATTGGAAAGTACCATGTCGCTCCTGAGCAGGTCTATCGCTACGAAACCTACATGAAAGGGAGCGGCCGCAACGCGGTCGAGATGGCGAATAAAGCAAAAGATTTTATCACTTCAGATGACCAGCGTCCCTTCTTTCTATACTTCGCAACTTCGGATCCACACCGCGGTGGTGGAAAAGATGGAACCGCAGCCAGCGAATTAAAACCTGACCTCTTTGGTAACAAGCCCAACAAAGGGTCGCATGCGGGCGTCGACGAAGTTTTCTATGAACTGGATGAAGTGCCGATTCCCCACTTTCTCAGTGAAACACAGGAGACCCGCGAGGAACTAATTCAGTATTATCAGAGTGTCAGCCGAATTGATCAAGGCGTGGCCCGTCTCGTCGAGATTCTGAAAGAAGCCAACCTTTACGATAAAACCATGATTGTCTTCACTTCGGACCACGGCATGGCTTTTGCGGGAGGAAAAACCACGGTCTACGAAGGAGGACTTAAGGTACCGTTTGTAGTCCGTAATCCCTACGAAGAGAATCGAGGACTAAAGCACAACGCTTTAATCAGTCACATCGATATTACTCCAAGCTTGCTCGACTTTGCCGGTGGTCTCGACCAGAAAACTAACGGGCCAAAAAGGATCGTCGATCATAAGGAATTCTGGAAAAACTTCCCGGAAGTTGGCAAAGACAACCTTGGGCCCGCTCTGACATCATATCACGGAAAATCATGGATCTCAATTCTTGGCCAGCCTGATGCCGAACACTGGGACAACATATTCGCTTCCCACACATTCCACGAGATTCAGATGTATTATCCCATGAGGGTCATTCGCGACAAGAAATACAAACTCATTTGGAATATCGCTTATCCACTCCCTTATCCATTCGCCTCTGACCTATGGGCAGCGAGTAGTTTCCAGGCACAGTTCCAGAGATCGCTAGATGCTCCCTACGGACAAAAGTCAGTTGGCGAATACATTAACCGACCGCAGTTCGAATTCTTTAAAATCGACGAAGATCCTTACGAAGCCAAAAATCTAGCTAGCGACCCAGCTCATCGAAAAGCACTTATCGAATACCAAGAGAAGATGAAAACCTTCCAGAAATCGATGCAAGATCCCTGGATCATGAAATGGGATTACGAATAGTCTTTTAATTCACCTGCACCTGACAATCCACTCCCATGAAAATTCATCTTGCACTCGCGCTTTCAATCCTTTCCCCCCTGTTAGTTGGCACCACTTACGCCAGCTCTATTCCACTCTGGATTGGGACTGGAGGGAAAAATGCCAAGGGAATCTACAAGGCCACATTCGATAGTAAAAATGGAACCCTGACGTCACCGGTGCTGGCAGCTGAAGTGGAAGGTCCGGGGTGGGTAACCCTTAACTCCAAGAAAGATCGTCTCTACGCAGTCTGTAAAATCGGAGAGCCCCGCGTTGCCGTATGGAGTATCAGCGGAGACGGCAAACTAAGCTTGATCAATTCTCAACCTATTGGAGATGGAGGTGCGGCCCATGTCAGTCTCGACATGGAGGATAGAATTCTTTTCACTGCTCAGTATGGAGGAGGTTCCACGGCTGCGTTTGCCCTCAGCAAAGACGGCTCAATTGGCAAGCGGACGGCACTGATTGAGCACAAGGGGTCGGGTCCCAACGAGCAGCGCCAGAAGTCCCCCCACCCACACTGGACCGGTGTCAGCCCCGACAATCGTTTCCTCTTCGTTCCTGATCTCGGTAACGACAGGATTGAAATCTACAAAATCGATCACGAAAACCAGACCATCGAAGACCATGGCTTCGGTCAGACCGTTCCAGGCGGAGGCCCCCGCCACATGAAGTTCGGCTCCGACGGCTCAAAAGTCTACCTGCTCAATGAGTTGCTGCTCTCCGTAACCGTTTTCGACTACGATGCTAAAGACGGAAAACTCAGACCCATTCAAACAATTGAAAATATTCCTCCCGAAGAAATTGAAATCCCCAGCAAGTCCTCCGAAATAAGAGTCCATCCGAGCGGTAAATTTGTCTATGCGGCCAATCGCGGGCCTGACAACATCACTGTGTTTGCAGTAGACAATAGCACCGGAAAACTTTCTTTCGTCGAAAACGAAGCGATCCGAGGAGCGTGGCCCCGCAACTTTAATCTGAGCCCAGATGGGAAATGGCTGATCGCAGCCGGGCGCTACTCAAATACACTATCTCTCTTCGAAATTGATCAAGAAACAGGGGGACTAATCTTTACGGGAAAGGTTGAAAATTGTCCCTCACCGATCTGCATCACCCACTGAGCCAATCATGAGAGACGTGGGTCTAAATCAATATTACCGTATCGGAAACCACTGTCTGCTGGGCTCTTCCCACTCTGTTGACCTGATTTCAAAAGCCTCTGCTTAAGAAAGCCGCTGCCAGATTGGCGAAGCTCTTCTTTATCTTAATCTTTATGAAAAACATCCAAGTTTACGATCCCGCACTTTGCTGTCCCACCGGCGTTTGCGGTCCAAGCGTTGATCCTGACCTAGTTCGAGTTTCAGCCTTAATCGCCAAGCTGAAAAAAGACGGCCATTCTGTCGAGCGATACAACCTCGGACAACAGCCGACCGAATTCATTACTAACTCCGTCGTCAAAACAGTGCTTGCTGAGGAAGGAGTGGAATGCCTTCCCCTCATTTTTATCGACGGCCAGCTGGTCAGTCGAGGGGAATACCCCGATCTTTCGGTCTGGAATGGCTGGCTCGAGGACGGATCTCCTGAGATTTAATGACATCCGATTCCAACCTTGAGAGCCTCACCGCTCCCGAGTCACCCTTTCTGTTTTTTACCGGTAAGGGTGGCGTCGGGAAAACTTCACTGTCCTGCGCCACAGCGATTCACCTCGCGGACCAAGGTAAACGCGTGCTCCTCGTCAGCACTGATCCTGCCTCAAATCTGGACGAGGTTCTCGGAACAACGCTCGATCGCAAACCCCGCCCCGTTAAGAAGGTCTCAGGCCTCGATGCTCTCAATATCAACCCTGAGGCGGCGGCAGCGGCTTACCGAGAAAAACTGATTGGTCCGCTCCGAGGGCAACTTCCTGAAGCGGCTATTCGAAGCGTAGAAGAACAGTTATCAGGAGCCTGCACCGTTGAGATAGCGGCATTCGACGAGTTCTCGTCGCTTCTCGGGAACCCCAGCCAAACAGACGATTACGACCACGTCATCTTTGACACTGCCCCGACAGGACACACCCTGCGCCTTCTGGCACTCCCGGGTGCCTGGACGGGCTTTCTGAACGAGAACACTACTGGCACTTCCTGTCTAGGACCACTCGCTGGACTGGAGAAGCAGCGTACCTGGTATACCAACGCTCTTAATACTCTTTCGTCTGCCGAGCAAACCCAGCTTGTGCTCGTCAGCCGCCCGGATCAGGCCCCTCTCGCGGAAGCCGAGCGAGCTGGAAATGAGCTTTCAGAGATTGGGGTAAAAAATCAGGTTCTCGTTCTCAATGGTATCTTTGAAACCAATCACAAAAATGACGCGCTAGCTAAGGCTCTGGAACGGCGTCAGAAAATGGCTCTGAGCCAATTTGAAAACTATCTCAAATCAATCCCTGTGGTTCGTATTTCGCTTAGGAGTTATCCTCTCATAGGGATTGAGGCTCTTCGAAGCACTTTCAATCCGGAACTGGAGAGTGCCCCTAAAAATTACGGTAGCGTTGGCCCGATTGACTTACCCCCCCTGTCGGAGCTAACCGACGATCTGGCTTCGACGGGAACAGGCCTTATTATGACTATGGGCAAAGGCGGCGTTGGAAAAACAACCATTGCCTGCGCGCTGGCGGTCAATTTGGCAGAGCGTGGCCTATCCGTTTGCTTGACGACGACAGACCCAGCCGCTCACCTTACGTTAACCCTCAACGAAGCTATTCCAACGCTGCGTATCGAGCGCATCGACCCCAGTAAGGTCACAAAAGACTACGTATCAGCAGTCAGGCGCGCTCAAGAGGCCGGCCTCGATCCTGATGGCCTTGCCTTACTGGAGGAAGATTTAAGTTCGCCGTGTACTGAAGAAATCGCGGTCTTTCAGGCTTTTGCCAAAACGGTAGCTGAAGCAGAAAAGGAAATCGTTATCATCGATACTGCTCCAACCGGGCATACCCTCCTCCTCCTCGATGCAGCAGAGTCCTACCATCGCGAAGTTGGCCGACAGACCATGAGCACCGTCTCCGCAGAAGTTACAGAACTTCTGCCCCGCCTTCGTGATCCACGATTCACTCGTATCTTGTTAGTCACCCAGCCAGAACCCACCCCAGTTCATGAGGCCTCCTCCCTCCAGGAAGATCTGAACCGCGCGGAAATCTCTCCCACTGCTTGGGTAGTCAATCAGTCATTTCACAGCCTCCCAACCAGTGATCCTGTTCTCTCAGCCCGGGCGGCGCGTGAAATCGCCCTCATTGAGGAGGTTCAATCCAATCATGAAAGCCCCACCTACCTCATTCCATGGCAAAAGGAAGAACCCTTGGGTCTTAACGCACTTCGACTCGTGTTGTCGGAGGAGGTTCGACAATAATTGTCAGCAAGACGGAATCACCGAAAAAAGGAAGAGCTAAACCACTGTCTCTCTAATTTCCCCCTTCAACGTTTTCCCAAGAAACGGAGAAACAGGGCTCTTTGTCTTGAGGTAGTCCCTACTAATCGTAGTTGTAGCGTTGGGATCGAAAACAAAAAACTGTGCTTTTTCTCCAGTAGCGATCTTCACCGGTTCGAGCTTCACAATCCTGCGTGGATCCGCAGAATATTTCCTAATGAAAAGATCCCAGCCAAAGACCCCCCGACTGATGAACTGGTCGAAGATCGCCAAAACCGTCGTCTCCAGCCCACTCACTCCAAACGGAGCAGAGGCAAAGTCTGATGACTTTTCAAATTCAGTGTGAGGCGCATGATTTGAAGCGATGGCGTCAATCGTTCCGTCGATAAGCCCTTGGACAAGCGCATCGCAATCCGATTGCCGGCGAAGAGGCGGGTTCAGCTTGAAGTGCGTGTTGTAATCCTCAACATCCTCCTCTGTTAGCAACAGATGATAAGGAGAAACCTCGCAGGTTACATTGGTTCCGTTTTCCTTAGCCGAAGCGATCGACTTGACCCCATTAGCAGTGGAAATCTGCTGAAGGTGTAGCCTTGCTCCCGTGTGCTGGGCCACACGCATGTCACGGTCCAGCGCAATCTCCTGGCTAATCGCAGGAATTCCCGGAAGACCAAGCCGGTATGAAACTGCCCCCTCGTTCACAGCGCCTACTTTGGTCAGCGCTGGGGTATCACCGTGCGTAGTCACGAGAAGATCAAAATCCTTAGCATACTCCATGCAACGCCTTAGTAAGTCCGGGCAAGGAATTTCGTGATCCGCGTCAGTCAGCATGACAGCTCCTTGCGAAGCCATCCCAGAAAAGCCAGCCAACTCTTCACCACGCCGCTGCTTAGTGAGACATCCGGAAACATAGATCGATATCGGACTGACCTCGGAGACAAGGTCCTGGAGACTTTTGACAAGATTTCCACTATCGACGGGCGGCGCCGTATCAGGCATTAAAACCAAACCGGTAACGCCTCCATGGATCGCTGCCTCGGCACAAGTAGCAAGCGTTTCCTTGTGCTCAAATCCTGGTTCACGAGAGTGAACATTTAAATCAAACATTCCGGGAACGAGAAGACAGCCATTGCAATCCACCGTTCGTGCACCCTCCACTCCCTTAATTGTCTCGCCTACTTGCTGGATTATTCCATTCTCATCAACAAGCACATCCCCTTGCTTCGGTTCAGGAGAGTCCTCGCTGGCGATAGATCCGTTTTTAAAAAGACGCATTTCGATCAGTCCTTATCGGTTTCAGGTTTGAGCCAGTGAAGAACGGCCATCCTGACAGCTATGCCGTTTTCTACCTGCGTATTGATGAGGCTCTTTTCGTAACCCATCGCTTCATCAGTAATCTCAACACCACGGTTCACCGGCCCCGGGTGCATCAGATAAGCCCCAAGCTGGCGCATTCTTTCGATACGCTCGCTATGCATTCCATACATCTTATGATACTCGGCGATACTCGGGAAAAACTGCCCTTCCTGCCGCTCCAGTTGAACCCTAAGAAGGTAGACTGCATCTGGCCCCCAATCGAAAACATCTTCCCAGGAATCGAGGCGCTTCATAAAATCGTGTCGTCCTTCCGGCACAAGTGATCCAGGACCTAACACTCCAACCTCGATGCCAAGCTTATTGAAGAGCGTAGCGGTAGATCTCGCCACCCGCGAGTGCAGAATATCCCCGACGATCACTACTTTCCTACCTTCGTAGTCAGGGTAGACCTCCCGAAGCGTCATCGAGTCCAGAAGTGCCTGGGTCGGATGGGCGTGATAACCATCGCCCGCATTAACGACCGAAGCACGGGTATGTTTTGCCACTAATCCAGGGACTCCCGCAGCCTTGTGACGGATTACGATATAGTCGGACCTCATCGCCTGAAGAGTTTCGATAGTATCAAGAAGTGATTCACCTTTGACAACGGATGAACTCGAGACCGTGAAGTTCGTTACATCAGCCGACATACGGCTCGCAGCGACCTCGAATGAAGAACTCGTCCGAGTGGAAGGTTCATAGAAAAGATTCAGAACTGTCTTACCTCGCAGGGTCGGAACTTTTTTTACAGATCGCTGGAAGAGTTGCTTAAATGGCGCGGCATTCTCAAATATATACTCTATCTCCTCTAGTGAGAGGCTTGCAATATCGAGAAGATCTTTTCGCGGCGTTAATTCACTCATTTTTCGGTCACCAAGAAGACTCCCTCTTTTTTGTCATCTTCCTTGAATCGAACTTTCACGTATTGGCACAATTCCGTTTCAAGCTTTCGCCCGGTGTAATCTGGCTGCACCGGAATCTCCCGATGCCCCCGATCAATCAGAACCGCAAGTTCTATCTTAGAGGGCCGGCCGTAGTCTGCCAAAGCATCAAGTGCGGCTCTAACGGTGCGGCCCGTGAAAATTACTTCGTCGAATAAAATAACCCGTGTGCCCTCGAGTTCGAAAGGAACATTCGAACTGTTCAGCTTTGGAAGATCGCGCCCGTGGTTATCGAAATCGTCCCTATAGAGGGAAATGTCCAACGTTCCCACAGAACAGTTTTTTCCCTTGGCAGCGAGAACATCGGCAACCCGTCGTGCTAACGTCACACCGCGGGTGTAGACCCCAACAAAGGCTAGATGCTGATCCCCGCAGCGTGAAACGATTTCGGCTGCTAAAACGGCTATTGCGTCCTCAATTCCCTGCGGAGTGAGGATCTCTTCGGTGGTGATGTCAGGTGTATCACTCAAGTAGTCGGGCCGAAGAAACGGGGAAGTTTTGACACGGGGTCAAGTGCCAGTTCATCCGGCACTACACTACTTCTAGTCACAAATCCCCAAAGCGCTATCAAAAATTTCGGGTTCCGATATCTGTGCGTCGCTGCATTCCGTCAAAACTTACCTTGTCGCTTTCACGATAAACATTCGCAACCGCCCCCTCCCGAGTGCTCCCTTCGGCCACAATCACAAGAACACGGCCACCTGCAGTTTCAAACTGACCAGAGTCATTGAGCCGTGTCCCCGCATGAAAAACTCGCGCGTCGCTCACTTTTTCCAATCCTGATATTACATCACCGCTGCGAGAACCGGCGGGATAACCCGCCGAGGCGGAAACAAGGCAAATACTCCATCCACTTTTGAAAGTGATCAGGTCAGGATTCAAAATACCCTTTGCCCCTTCGAAAACGTGAGCAGCGAAGTCTCCTACTACCATAGGCAGAACTGCTTCAGCTTCAGGATCCCCAAAACGACAATTATACTCGATGACCTTCGGCCCCTGCGCGGTCAACATTAGACCAAAATAGAGAAATCCGCGGTAGGGTAGCCCCTCTTTCTGTAGGCCTTCCACGGTCGGTTTCACAATCGTCTCGTCGATCACTTTACGAAGATCTCCTTCAAACATTTCAAGTGAACTGACAGCCCCCATACCGCCAGTATTAGGCCCTTCGTCCGCATCATATATTCGCTTGTAGTCGCGTGCAGGTGCAAGGATCTGATAGTCCCCATCCACCACAGAAGCGAAAATCGAGATTTCGGGGCCTTCAAGATATTCTTCCACGAGCAAACGACCTCCTCCAAACTTTCGTTGGCCTAGAACTTCATCGAGAAAAGCTTCAGCATCCTGCTCAGTCAAACAAACCGCTACTCCTTTGCCAGCCGCCAAACCGTCAAACTTGAGGACGGTGGGATACTGACCTCCGATAGCTTCGAGAGCCTCTTCAACGGTTTCCACCGATGAATAACCGCCTGTTGGAATGGCCTGCCGCACCATAAATTCCTTCGCGAATTCTTTGCTTGCTTCAAGTTGCGCCGCTTCCTTCGGTGGCCCCCAACAGGGAATCCCAGCGACAGCACACGCATTCGCAAGTCCCTCATCTTTCACAAGGTAGCTCTCTTCGCCCGCTACACAGAGATCGATCTTGAGCTCCTTCATCTTAGCGACCAGCGAAGCAACTCCATCAGCCTCCACCGGCTTCGCCAGCTTGAAGATCGCATCCGAACCCGGGAAGGTGTAGATCTCAGTTTCAGTGGGAGATTCGTGAAGAGCCGTAATGATCGCATGTTCGCGACCGCCTTTTCCGACGACGAGGACTTTCATGGGTAAGAAATGTGCTTCTACAAAACGCCTGCTGCTGCGTTCATACAACAGCCGGCTAGCTCAATCGTAGGTGCGTTTAGAAAAATTTCCAGCCAAGGAAAAAAAAGAACGCGATGGAGATCAGGCCCCACCCCATCCTCGTTTCAGGAATAGAAATCCCCACCCTTGGAATCAGAATACCAAAGCTAGACTGACTTTCGGCGCCTCGCTTTCTGCTGCCGACGCTCTCGGAGTTCTCGTTCCAACTTTTTGATTAAGGCAACACGGTGAGAAGGTACGCTAAATGTCCCTTTCAAACGCGAATCAAAGTTGGAAATCGTCATGGTATAAGATAACTAGAGCCGCCACCATTGCTCGCGCCTCCTTGTGAGATCTGCCGCCACTTTGCGAAAAGCTAAAGAGCCGCCAAACGCACCAATAACCTAGAAAATTGAGGCACCTTCAAGCCACCTCATACTTGGACGGAAGGCACCCTTTAACTTGCTGGAAAGCCTTGCTAAAGTGACTCAGGCTCTGGTAGCCAACTTCCACAGCTGCTTCGCTGATATTATACTTGCCACTGACGATCAATTCAGCAGCAGCTTCAATGCGAAGCTTTCTAACATACTGACTGATAGTCATGCTCATGGTCGCGGAAAAGGTCCGGCTGAGATAAAAAGGACTGCATCCCACCTCTTTAGCAAGGCTCTGGAGATCGAGCGGTTCGTCGACGTGGTTTTTAAGGTATGACTTCGCCTTTGCAACCCTCGCCATCGAGAGTCTCTTCTGGCGAGAGCAGAAGAATTCATCTTCACCCTCCGCAGGAGCGAAACAGGCAAGAGCGATCAGCTCTTTGACCTGACTTTCATACCAGAAGGAGCGTGCTGCTCCCGAGACTATCGGGTTGGTGAATGCTGGAATCACCCGCTCGACCAACACTCGGCTCAGGGAACGCTCAAAAATGTCACTCTGGGATCCTTCGAAGACGATTCGGCGCATCTGCTGATTCAAGCCGGGGCGGAAAGGGGTCATCATGGAACAAAGTAATTCACGGCTCATACCAACAAGGAGAAGCTCGGTATGCTTCTCGGTTAGAACCACAGAGTTTTCTTCCTGCGAGTTTAAAATGGCCATCTGGCCGGCCTCAATTCGTGAAAGAGAACCCGTCTCCGGCCCAATGATAACGGCTCCACTCTGCACCATGACAAAAACTGTCTGACCTGGAACGAGCTCGAGACTTTCGTCATCTTCGCCCCCTGGAGCGCTACCCCAGGCCCAAATTTGAGTTTCTTTAGCGTTACCAAAGACAGGTTTTCCGACTGCTTTCATAATCATGACACTATATTGATACTGAGATTCCGTCTCAATACCAGTAAAAACTTTCAGTTATGCGTTTTCCAATCAGGAGGTGCCCCTACAGCAGAACGTCATAGGGTCGTTCACCGGTCTTGTCCATGAACCCCACAAAAGCTTGGTTTACCACCTTATATCCTCCCGGAGTGGGGTAATTTCCCGTGAAATACCAATCGCCGTTGTGAACCGGGATAGCGTCATGCATCGACTCAACGGTTTGATAAATTACCTCAACTTCCCCTTTCCAACCTATCCCCTCAGGAGTCACCATTCGGCTGATTTCAGCAGAGAGATCATCGTCAGTAAAAGGCTCGTAGACCAGTTTAACTGGATTGGTCATCTCACCAACAGGCTTTTTAAGCTCTTCTCGGCATCGATAATAAACATCGGTTAGGAGATTATGTCTTCCCGATCGTTCCAAAAGGTTCACCGCTGCCTGAAAAACGATAAACTTTCCGAGGTGCGACATATCAATACCATAACAATCCGGGTATCGAATCTGTGGTGCGGTTGATGCAACCACAATTTTTTTCGGGTTGAGACGAGATAGAATTTTGATGATGGAATCTTTCAGAGTCGTTCCTCTCACAATCGAATCATCAATCACCACAAGTGTTTCATCAGGTCCCATCTGATCGTAGGTCACGTCATAGACATGAGAAACCATCTGGTCACGCCCTTTTTCCTGAGCGATAAATGTCCGCAGCTTGATATCTTTGTGCGCAATCTTCTCGCCTCGCGGCCAGCTTTGGAGAATTAATTTATCGATTCCCTCTTTGCTGAGTGTTCCTTCCTCGAGTTGGGCAATTAGCTGTTTACGGACCTGTTCGCGACGGAATCTTCGCAGTCCATCCATCATGCCGTGATAAGCGATCTCAGCGGTATTCGGGATGAAGCTGAAGATTGTCTTGTCGAAGTCATCTTCGATTCGCTCAAAAATCTGCGGAACAAGATTGGCGCCCAACTGCATCCTTTCTCGGTAGATGGCCGGGTCATTCCCTCGAGAGAAATAGATTCGCTCAAAAGAGCAAGATCGCTTTTCTCGATCCTGAGTGTAAGGCTGAATGCTCAACTCCCCCGTCTGGTTGACAACTCCAACATGGCCACGCGGCAGCTCTTCGATGGCTTCCGATTCCGCGTTAAATACTGTCATTAACGGCACCCGCTCGCTGGCAAATGCAATCACCTCATCGTCCTCGTAGTAGTGACAGGGGCGGATTCCGTTAGGATCACGAAGGACGAAGCCAACGCCATTCCCCGTCGCACCGGCAATTGCATATCCCCCGTCCCACTTATCGGCGCACTTGTTGAGAATCCTAACGATGTCCATGTCATCGGAAATGATTCTGGGGATTTCGCGCCCTTCCGTCCCCTTATCGCGCTCTTTTCGGTAAATCGCATCGTGCGCTTCATCCATGTGATAGCCGATTTCCTCAAGGACCGTCTGTGTGTCAGTGTCAAAAACCGGGTGCTGGCCGCGATCAATCAAGTGATGATTGAGGTCACGCGCATTGGTCATGTTGAAGTTTCCCAGCACCATCAAGGTCTTAGTCGGATAATTCGTACGTCGCACGTAAGGATGACATCCTCCCGCTCCAAAACTGCCTGAAGTTCCATAGCGCAGATGGCCCAAGAGGATCTCACCTCCAAAATCGAAATTATTTTTGAACGACACCGGGTCATCGGGATCAAGTAATCCCTTGCGTTTGCGCTTACTTAAAGTCTTGAACTGTCCCTCCATCACTTTGATCAAGGAATCGCGCTGTGCGTTGCGCTCTCGAAAGAGGTAAGGTTGCCCGAGAGGCATGTCTAATTTCACGCAGCCAACGCCCACCCCATCCTGGCCACGGTTGTGCTGCTTCTCCATGAGGAGGTAGAGGCGTTGAAACCCCCACAAACAGGTGCCGTATTTGTCTTTATACCAGGCGAGGTCTTTTTTCAGCCTCACAAAGGCCAGACCACACTCGTGATAAATCGGGTCGCTCATGAAAAAGAAAGATCAAAGTCAGTTGGAGATCTCAACTCTCACGGCTCCACTGTCGTCGACCTCGCCAATCACGAGAGCGCCCTCTTGAATTGAAGCAGCGGCTTCAGACTGATCGGCAGGAACGATTACGATCCAACCCCAACCCATATTAAAAGTCTTAACTGCCTCATCGTCTTCAACAAAAGACAGAACCTTGCCAACCGCGCCGGTTTCCCAGCGTGGAATTGTGATATCGGCACCTTTATCGCCGAGCAATCGTTCTAGGTTTTCAGGAAGCCCACCTCCCGTGTTGTGCGCCATGGCGCGGACGTCGAGTTGCTTTTCACGAAGGCCCGCGACGACATCATGGTAAAGACGCGTAGGCGCAAGAAACTGCTCCCACTCGTTATCTTCAATCAAGCCTGGATTGGCGGAGATAATCTTACGAATTAGACTCCAGCCGTTCGCATGAAATCCGTCAGAAGGGTAACCAATCAGCTTGTCGCCTACCTCAATTCGGGCGGGATCAATTAGGTTCGATTTTTCAGCCGCACCAACGCAGAACCCACTCAATTCAATCATCCCGTCGGGAACAATACCCGGCATCTCGGCTGTCTCCCCACCGGCGAGGATACAGTCGCAATCGGATAGGTATTCAGCCATTCCAGCAATAAGCCGCTTGATCTTAGTTTTGTCGATTCGACCGACGCCAATGTAATCGAGAAAAAGCAGAGCATCCCCACCTGTGGTTAGGATGTCGTTCACGCTCATGGCGACGAGGTCTTTGCCCGCGATTTCCAGTTGGTCATGTTGCAGCAGCAGATCAAGTTTCGTTCCGACCCCGTCACAACCTGTGACGATGACCGGTTCTTTGTAATCGCTGAGGTCATAACTCGCCGCAAACAGTCCAAACGACTGCATCAGTGAACGCTTAGCCTCGGTTTGACGTCTCAGTTCTCCGATATCGCCGACCAGAGCGGCCGCCTCTTCGATATCGACTCCTGCTCCCTTGTAGGTGAATTCACCGCTCATTCAGTTGGAGGATGTAACAGATTCGTAAAGTGAGCGAAAGAGATAATATCCACTCCCCCACTTTTCTTCGCCCGATCCTGCAGAATCAGGGGCGGAATTTTTCCAATCAGGGTCATAATGGTCTTCGCGATAAAGAAATCTCTCGGGGTGAGGCATCATGCCGAACACTCGACCGGTTTCGTCCTGCAATCCTGCGATTTGTTCAAAACTTCCGTTCACATCCTGGTCGTAAGTCACCGCAGCAGCGCCACTTTCGCGATACTTTCGGGCGTCTTCCGCACTCATCGTAACGAGACGGCCTTCCGCATGGGCCATAGGAAATTCAAATTCGTCAGGTAGGAGTGACAAGAACGGGCTGTCAGCCTGCTTCTTCATCTTGACCCATTGGCACTGGAAACGACCGCTTGTGTTCTCGACGAGGCTTCCTTCTGGAAGCAAACCAAGCTGTGTCAAGATTTGGAAACCATTACAAATACCCAACAGGTAACCACCGTTGTCACGAAACTCTCTCAGACCAGCGCCGATCTTCTGCTCTGTCACAAGCCGAGCCAGTCGGCCGGACATCACGTAGTCACCATAACTAAAGCCGCCAGACAACATCACCAAACTCACGCCATCAAGAGTTTCAGTATTCAGTGCAGAAATCGGAACGATCTCCGTGCTAAAACCAACCACCTTTAGCGCGCGAGCCGTCTCTTCGTCGCAATTGGTGCCCGGAAATTTTAGTAATAATGCGCGAGGCCGTTCTTCCATAGCGATTTGAGTTCGTCGAGCGGTTCGTTGATCAAGACGTCAGCGCCCCGGGTTACTTTCAGATTGGAATGCTCACCGGCCGCACGGCCAAGCGGAGCGAAGGGCTGGCCCTCGAAGACTGCCGCCACCCTCTCAAGGTTTTCGGGAGCAATTTCAACTACGAGGCGAGATGGCGACTCCCCAAATAACATAGCAGCGACGGATACGTTTTCACCGGTTGGCAAAGAACTTAGATCAATCTCAAGCCCGGCTTTTCCAGAAAAAGCGGCCTCTGCCAAGGTAACAGCAAGCCCTCCTTCACTGACATCATGAGCCGAAAGAATAAGCCCCTCCTTCACTGCTTCGTAGTAAGTGCGATAGAGACCCATCGCCGCCTCCATGTCCGTTCCGGGAACGGTCGCGTTTGCCAGACCTTTCTGACGGGCATAGACAGAACCACCCAGGTCAGACTCTGTCGAACCAATCACGGCGATGAGGCTGTCCCTGCGGCGCAGTGAACTACCCGTCACATGGGAAACATCCTCAACAATACCCATGCCACTGATTAAAATGGTAACAGGTATGGAAACTGGGCCCTCTTCGGTCTCGAAATAATTGTAAAAAGAATCTTTTCCAGAAACGAACGGAGCCCCATAAATCTCGGCTGCGGCGGCAATTCCCTTTACCGTCTCGACAAGAGCTCCAAGTTCCTCCTCGGCGTCTGGATTACCCATGCAAAAGTTATCGAGAATAGCGAGGCGATCAGGATCTGCACCTGAGGCCACCATCTGCCGGATACACTCATCAACACACGCAGTTCCCATGGCATAGGGATCAGTCTTCCCCCACTCTGGCAGGATGGAGACACTCATTGACATAAGACGATCGCTCCCGTTGACGCGCATCACCGATGCGTCCTGTGGAGCATCGCCGCTGGCGCCTGCAAGCGGCTTCAAAATCGTGTTACCCTGCACCTCATGATCGTATTCACGGATGATAGGCTCCCTCGATACGACGGCAAAGTCAGCGAGCAGCGACCTCAAGTCTTCTCCTCCGTTATCAACCGCCGGGGCATCAACTGGCTCCGTCTTTAACTCCCACTTGGCACTGAGATGCCGCGTTGGGGCCGTGTGCAGTTTAGAGCAATCCAACTGGCAAACCGTCTCACCGTGATGAGTCACTTTTAAGATACCGGACCCGTCGGCATCACCCAAAACAATCAACTCCGTCTCGTAAAGGTCGGCGAGTTTTTGCAATTCCTGCATCGACTTTTCTTTGACCGCCAGCACCATTCGCTCCTGGCTCTCACTGATGAAGATTTCCCAACTCACCATGCCGGGCTCTTTCAGGGTCACATTGTCGAGATTGATCGTGCCACCGCATTCTTCCAACATTTCACCAGCAGCGCTGGAGTAGCCACCCGCACCGCAGTCAGTGATAAACTCGATCAAATCGGCATCGCGAGCAGCTAGGACAAAGTCAGCGGCTTTCTTTTCTTCGATCGGATTGCCAATCTGAACTGCCTGTTGATCCGATTCGTGGCTTTCGGTATCAAGGGCGGCAGAAGAAAAAGTCGCCCCGTGGAGCCCGTCCCGACCCGTGCGCCCCCCCACAGCAATTACTTTCATTCCAGCCCCGACTTCCTTGTCAATATACTTGATGGGAATCGAGCCTGCTGTACCGCAATAGACGAGCGGGTTGTATATGTAGGAGTTATCGAACTGAATTGCACCGCTCACCGTTGGAATACCCATTCGGTTTCCATAGTCACGAACTCCCCGCACCACGCCTCGCATGATCCCGAGCGGATGAAGCACGTCATCCGCTTTGATGTTGTCCATCGTCGTGTCTGGAGCGCCAAAACAGAAGACGTCCAGTGAGGCAATCGGTTTAGCCCCCTTACCCGCTCCGAGAATATCTCGAACAACACCACCGATCCCGGTATTGGCACCAGCATAAGGCTCGATGGCGCTTGGGTGATTGTGAGTTTCAGCCTTCAGGCAAATGGCCAGTTTTTCATCGAGCTTGATAAACCCGGCATTATCATGAAACGCTGAAAGAACAAAGCCCGGTTTGCGATCGAAAATGCGATTCGAGACGTCGTAGATGTATGTCTTAAAAAGCGACTTCACCGCTTCTTTTTTACCGTTTGTCTCATGCTCAATGTCAGCTCCAAAAATACGGTGCTTACAGTGCTCGCTCCATGTCTGGGCTATCACCTCTAATTCCACGTCTGTGGGCTCTCTGTTCCACTCTCTGTAAATCTCTTGAACAGCAAGCATGTCCTCCTTGGACAGTGAAAGGTGCATGAACTGACTGAGCTCCAGAAGCCTATCTCCATCGAGATCAGATATCTTGAGAATCCGGTAGTGGTCCGCTGGAGCCTCCGCAATCTGGTCGAGAATAGATTCAGTTTCAGACATATTACTTCTCGCCTAGGATGACACTCCAGTTGTGAATAGCGTAGTTGCAGATGTCGCGAATGAATCGGTCCGATTCATCCCCGCTATTACCAAACAAATAGATACGCTGCCGTATGTTGAGTTCCTTCAATTCAAACCCAAGATTTTCGATGCCACGATAGTAGCTAAGTATGGCTTCTTTCTCGAGATCAAGGGCTCCAGGCTTCATCCCATATTCAAGAACAAAAGCGAAAGCCGTAAAGGCGGAATCTTCACCTTTCTTGAGATCCTGACTGATCGGATCTCTCAAGGTCTTTTCAACGAAAGAAACAAGGTTATTCTCCTCGCCCTCGAAATCGATCTCATAACGACGCGTCCTCCGAAAGGTCAAGTCCCCTCCCAGAGGCTCGTATAATAATTCATTGGCGTCACCGGCCTCAATAAACCGGTCGCTGATTTCAAATGTCTTCCGCATCGGTGAAATCTGGGTTTTCTGTGTCGAGTTTCCCTCTTCCTAGGCCGTATTCGTGTCGAGTCAACTGCAGTTAGTTAACTGATGCCGTTTATTTTCCGGAATCCGTCCAATGCCTCCTTCTCCCGGTAGAATTCAATTTCCTCGTGCCCCGTTTCTTTGAGTCGACCTTTTACATTCTCCGCATCGGCCAGACCCAGCATATACTCACGGATCGCGGTCATTTTACGCTCTTGGATATTAAGAAAATCAGCCGCAACTTCTGGAGTGGCTTTGTAGTCGCCTGATCTCTGCCCCTCTTCAAGAATCTCCGTAAACGCGACTCCTTCCTGTTGGCCCTGTTCCTTAGCAGCCTTGATATCGGCAATCCAATCTCCATGCAGAAGCGTGAAATAATCGCGCATAGCCTGCTTATTGTAGTGATTGACGAATCGCTCGCCCTCAAAATCGAGGAACATCGTTGCACGGAAAGAGTCCGTATCAATTGTGTCGACGAAAACGAGATCGTCGCTGTCCTTGGCAAATTCCCACTTGATGTCCCACATCAGCAACCCGATTTCCTCGACAAGTTGGCGCACCGCCCAAGCGCCAAGGATAGCCAACTTTCCGCTATCGACGAACTGCTGTCCAGACAACCCGCTCATAGCGAATGCCTCCTGCTTGCTGACCATTCGGTCCTCAGGTTCGAACTTGCTTGTAAAATCTCCAACTGGCTTCTCAAGGTATTGCCAGGCCTTTAGGGGGCGGGTGGCTCCCAATTCCTGCTCGAATGCCTTCTTCGCCTGAACATCCATCGCCTCGTATCTGCGATACACCGAACTAGCGCTGGTGATACCGAATCGAACGATGTATTCGAGCGGCACTACAAAGCCGTCCTCGTGAGGAAACTGCGAGTAATCGAACAAGTGCGCACCTAGTAAATCCGAGCGGGTTGGCTTCAGGATCTGGTATTTGCGAACCACATTGTAGGCACTCGGATTATCCGGCACCTTGCCCTTTACAACGCTGCCAGAAACCGCATCAAGCATTCCTTCATGATGCGTTTTCATCCCGGTTTCACACGCCTCCTCGAGAATTCCTGAAAGCAGGTCTCTTTTGTATTCGGCTTCAAGATCGCTCTCCGATTCAATGGCAGACCTTACCCGCTGCCAGACTTTCGGATCTGACATGGACGAATAGAGGACGTGGCGGAAAAGCCCCCGATTCACGTCACTTCCGGAGATTTCAAAAAGAGCACCAACATCAAAGACAGACCCTCGCGACGTTGTCTGGGTCACCATCACATCATTATCTTCTGGCACGGCGAAAAGACGCTGCACCGACCCTTCATAAAATGGTTCCGTCAGGTCGGAAATGGGAATGATCATGTACTCCACGGATCAAAGCAACGGCGACAGAATTGTCACGCGAAAACTTCGCTTGCTTTAAAAATCTCTTTCCACTCCAGGTCTCCAAAATTTGAACTCAGCTTCCAAGGCTCTAGTGGGAATGGAAATTTGAGTCAACCTCGAGTGACTTTAATGATTTTGCCGTCAGAAATTGTGAAATTCACTCGGTCCTCACGATAGTCTGTTGTCACCAAACGCATTTCGCCATCGATCTCGATAATACGACTTGTGAGCCCCCTTTTCTTGGCAAGAGCGTCACCGCCCTCGACCAACATTCCGATAAAGTCTGAATCTTTTTCCTCTTTTACAGGCTCGTTTGCCTTCGGGTGCCCTTTCTTCGTTTCCTTCAGTTCCGAAGGAGCCGTGGCGTTGAGCAGTCGATCTAGCATTTTGATATCATCGAAATCTTTTTTACTTTCTCCCTGCCTGACAACCACCGCTCCAGCAGCCGGAAGAACGTAGAGACGCTGCTTGCCAGCTCCCGCTGCCATATAACCTCCCTTGAGCCAGGGCCTACCTTCTAAACGACTAGGCTGGGCATCAAGCAACCAGAACGTGAGACCGTAACCTGGAAATGTTTCCGACCCCTTAAGGCACTGATGAAACGTTTCCTGATCGAAGAGCAACTCTCCAACGTGTTTCCCTTCATTGCGGAGCAACTCTCCGAACTTGGCCCACTCCCTCGCTGTTAAAAACGCTCCGGAGGGAAGTTTTGGCATCCCATTTTCATCACGCCTCCAGTGGGCATAGGTCATCTCGATTGGATCGAG
>DCQY01000142.1 GCA_002323995.1 Akkermansiaceae bacterium UBA1506
GATGATCCAAAGTTTCGTCTTGTTTCGATCAGTGTTGATCCGGAAGGGGATACTCCAGAGAAAATGGATGCTTGGGTTAAAAAGAATGGCGTCGATTCTGAAGACTGGTGGTTTTTGACGGGTGATTCTGATGAAATTGCGAAATATATGATTTCAGAATTTAAGTTCTATGCGACCGAGGACGTTACCGACCCTGCCATGATACCTTCGGTCGGTGAATACTCTCACGATCAGCGACTGGCGCTCGTTGATGGCGGGGCGAATATCAGGGGTTACTACGATGTGATGAACGTGGGGCGAGGTGAGTTGGAGCTACAGCGTTTGAGAATGGATTTGAAATTAGTCTTGAACCCTGATCTAAAACTGTCTGATATCCGGGATGAGTTCGCCATTGAAGCTCCCCAGTGAACGGCATCCGAGCAAGGCGTTCGCTACGCTTAGAATGAATGAACTGGCTCAACCCAAGAGTGCTGCGGGACAAAGTTTGACAAATAAATGAAGTTTACCGGCTCCACTTTTCAAAAATGGCTTTTGATCTGTTTTGCAGCGGTCATCATTCTTTTTGGGTTTTACACTTGGCTCATCACGCCTAATGAAATCGAGGAAACGGGTGAAGAGGCTGCGCTTCTGTCGGGGGAAGGGCCTGCCACGGAATCAGGTGGCTTGGTTTTCTCGCCACAGTTTCAGGAGATAGAGGCGAATCCAGGTGATAATTCAGTGGTCGTTTTTTTTACCGTAGAGAACACGACCGGCGAGGGTATCAAGTTAGCAAGCATTCGTTCTGGGTGTACCTGTCTTGATGTTACCATCGACAAAGATCCTATTCCCGCTGGAGAAAAGGCAATCATTACAGGGGAATTTGATATCTCGGAGCTGAGAGGTCGTTCGATCAAAAGTATCTCAGTAAAACCAGATCGGAAATCACGGCCTGTTGTGCTTTCAACATCAATCCAAATCGAGGAGATCTATACACTGACAGAGTCTTTAACGACCTGGAAAGTTGGGGATAAACCCGAAACAAAAAAAGTCGAGTTTCGGGTCTTGAGAGATGAACCGATACGGATTCTAAGTGCGGAGAGCCAGCGGGAGGAGGTCACCTGCGAGATTGAGGTCATAGAAGAAGGGCGGGCTTATGATCTGAAACTTACTCCCAACTCGACTGATGGTTCGCTTCTCGGAATTGTAAGGATCGAAAGTGACTGCGAGCTTGAGAATTACGCTCGCCCACTTGCTTATTATGCAATCCAGAGATGAAGAGCACTTTAAGACAGGGGAGCTTGATCTTAGCGATTTCGCTGGCTGCATCTGCGTTGAGCTTTGTTTTCCATCCCATGAGACCACCTTGGTATCGGGTGGCCAGTCCGGACGAGTTGCGTTGGCAGATTGACTTGCCGGCAGCAGCGGCGCTGGTTCAGGAAGGCGAGGTTCTGTGGGTTGATGCGAGGAGTCGGGAAAAATATGAAGCATCTCACCTTGAAGATGCGATTCTCCTCAACGCGGGGGAGTGGGCTGATCTGATGTTCCAAAATCTAGACATCTTGCAGGATGCCATGGACAAAACAGTCGTGGTTTACTGTGATAGCGGGGAGTGTCAGAAGAGCAATAACGTTGCGAGCCGATTGAGGGAATTGGTCGGCCTGGATCCTGTCTATGTGCTTAAAGGCGAATGGACAGAAATGAAATCCTTGATCTCAGGATCAGGCAAATAGGCGATTCCAGTAGCGCTCCAGTGCCTCTTCTTCGAACCATTCCAAACTCCAGAGATCGGTGGACAGGATCTCATTAGCCAACTCAAGCGGAACTCGATAAACCTGAGCCTCGATGGTGCTCTTTTCTGTTATGATCGAAACAGAGACGCGCTCGTAGAATTCATCTTCGTATTGATCAAGTCGATCAAGGGCTGCTACCGACACATTCTGGATTACGAGGCCCGGTATAGGAGATGGACTGTCTGGGTCGGCCACGATGGCTGGAAAGTCGCCATGTTTTACCCGTTGAATTCGGTGATGAAATAGCTCCCCAGGAATGGAAACGGGATCGGGACAAAGGGTCACTGTATCCCAGATCTTCGGAACCATCAGGGTGCCGTAAATAAACAAATTCATCTTGTATGGTTGCCTTGCAATTTTTATTCCTATCGTCCAATCTTCCGAGGTGCAACTCATCTTCCACCCCCTCCGTTGGTTCTGCCTGTTGTCTTGTTGTATACTAATCAGCTGCCAGGCCGTGCCCAGAGATCTTAATAAGGCAGGAGGGGTAGAGCAGGTAGCTGAGTTGACTCCTATTCAGTTGCCAATCGGTACGGTTCATATGGTTGATCCGGGAGGATCTTTCATCCTGATTCAATCGTCGAGGTTTTTGCCGGTGGAGCCTGGGACACCAATTGTTACCGTTTCAACAAATGGTATCGAGACCGCCCAGCTCGTTGGCAGTTCGGCTCGAAAGGGACAGTTTATAACGGCTGATATTAAAAGTGGTCGTCCTGGGGTGGGCGATCGTGCGGTGATGACTCATGTTCCAAAGGTTGATGAACCTGCTAGCAATCCCTTAATTCAAGGGAGTCATCCTGATATTCAGGTTCTTGAATAACCCCTGCCTTGACCATTGTAGATACCTGAGGTTTCCTCAGGAAGCAGTATGGGAAAAGTAGAAGCGGCGAAGGCCGGCGGTACGCGCCGGCCACTTGAGCGAATCATAAGAATTCATGAAGCGGTCAACCGTGGGAATTTCCCAAACTGTCATTCGATTGCCCGTGAACTGGAGGTAAACCGAAAAACAATCCAGCGTGATATTAGTTTCATGAAGAACGAACTGGATCTTCCTGTCCAGTATGACGGATCCAATCATGGGTATTTTTATTCGCGCCCCGTGAGTCAGTTTCCCTTGCTCAAAACATCCGCAGAGGATCTTGTTTCATTAATCCTCGCTCGAAACGCATTGGATCCGCTCAAAGGTTCGGCACTTGAAGCGACGCTGAGGCGTGGTTTCCAACGCCTTCAATCGAGCATGAGTGAGCAGGTAACCATCCCGTGGTCGGATTTCGATCAAGCTTTTGCTGCTAAATCAATAGGATTCACGGAGCATGACGCTTTTGTTTTCGACCGCTTAGCTAAGGCAGTGCTGGAATGTCGCGAGCTACACTTTGAATACCGTAAGTTGCGGGATCGGAGGCCGGAAAAGCGGAAGCTGCAGCCATATCACCTCGTCGAGGTCGAGGGCGGATGGTATGTGATTGGCTTTGATTTGAAACGGGAAGCAAAACGAACTTTTGCGGTACAGCGAATGAAGTCAGTCCATTTGACGAACAAACGCTTTTTACGTTCACGGAATTTTCGGTTGGAGGATCACTTTGCCGGAAGTTTCGGTGTTTGGTCAGGTGGCGAAGGAGAGGGGCCTTCATTCCCGATAAGAATAAGATTTTCAGGCTTTGCTGCAAGAGTCGTGGCCGAAAGGCGCTGGCACCCGAGTCAGGAGGTTACTCTTATTGAATCAGATGGCAGTATTATTGAACTGACGATGAAGCTAAGCGCACTAGAAGACATCACGCGCTGGGTTCTTGGCTTCGGCGCGCAGGCTGAAGTTATCGAACCTTCGGAATTGAGGGTAGTAGTGGCGACTCAATTAAAGGAAGCTGCTGCGTTATATTGAGGCAGCGCTGGAGTAAGAATTTTTCGGGAAATCGGTTTGCGAGTAACGGCTCAAGAAAGGTGATTTAGAATTCGAAGTTTTACCCAGCAGCACGCTGATAGCTAAAGCGATTAGACAAGGTTAGATTGTTTGATTAACTCCTCAGCCTTTGCTGGGCGGTCTATTAACGAGAATAGCTTATTAGGTTTTCATTGAATTAATCTGATAAATTTAGGGGTGGGGCTCTAAATGTCTCACCCCAAAGATTAAAGTGATTTTATGGAAAAAAGAAATCAGTCTCTTAGCGTTTCTCTCCCTAAGGAAACTAGTCGTAGCGTCTCCTTACGAGTTGAGATAAAAGAAACCAAATCGGAAGCGGGCAAGCAGGTAAGCAAATCGCCCTGCGGCGGCCTTGTGTCCCTCTGTAAAGAGATTGCGGGAACTTTGATTAATCGTTACGCGGAGACAGGTGATCCCAGATCAGCGTGCGATGAGGTTCGCGCGATCTTGACTGATAAACTTGACTGCAATCCCGATCGTGCGATAGCCATGATAGACCTAGCGCTAGAGCTAATTCGGCTAAATTCTTATGGAGAATATCGTAGGAACGATCTGGAAATGAGTCTCCTCGTATCAAAAGCCGCAGGCCACCTAAGCGAAGCAAATCTAAACTAAGCTTTGTTTACAATGATGCGTTAGAAGGGGGACTTTTAAGAAAGATTTGTCGTCAAAGGCATTAGCTAGCTTTCACATCCTCTGCGGCTGTTGAGTTTTCTTCAGAATATGAGGCCTCGCTTTTGATGGTAATCCTTGCTTCGGCAGCAAATTCAGCAAGCGGGAATTCTTCCGTAGCGCATATTTTACAGCAAGCTTTCGGTTGCCGGCTTTAAAGCAGACGCGCCTGCTTTCGCTGTAAGCTATTTCTCTTGCTTCGCCTGACGCTTAATTTTTGCGATCGCCGCCGGCTTGGGGTACGAGTTCCCTATGGTGTTCTGAAATCTTTTTGCGGAGGTTTAGTATCTCAACTTCCAGAAAAGCTTCAGGGGTTCGCTTTTCAAGACCAGGGAAAAGGAGCCCAAAAAATCCGCGGATGAGGTTACTAAGTCGCTAAAGTATCAATTCGGAGGGGTTGGATTGAGCTCTGTCGCACTTCAGAGCTCAAAATCAAAAGTGCAAAAAGGGGAAAAGGTTGATTAAAAACTATCAAAATTTTTGTAGTAGCGGCGATTGGCTCTGGCTTCGTGAGGAGCTATCATCTAGGATTGGATTATGGGCGAATCTAATTCCATCGCCGTCGGTTTGACGGCACTCTCGCAAATTCTTAAGCGTGAGAAATCAAGGGGATCTGAAACACTGCTTTTAAAGTCGGAAACAGAGGAGGCGTTGAATGCCTTGCCAATGAAATTGATGAAAGCCGCAACCATGAGTTCGGTGTCCGCAGCGGAAGTCATTCCCGAGAAAGCTGCGCCTATGGCTCGGCAAAATGCAGAGGGATCCACGGGAACACTATCTTCTGCGGTTCCTAAAGGCGGCGAAGCCGAGAATGAGAAGTGGGCTAGGGCCCAATTGAATGAAATTTTTAAAGAAGCCAAGAACTGTGAAGAGTGCCGAGGCCTTGGAACTTTGAGAGATCAGATTGTTTTTGCGGTGGGTAATCCAATGGCTGACATGATGTTCATTGGAGAGGCTCCTGGTTCGGAAGAGGAGAAAGAACGAAAGCCATTCGTGGGGCCTGCGGGACAAAAGCTTGACCAGATTATTGGAGCGACGGGATTAAAGCGCGAAGATGTCTACATTTCCAATATTGTGAAGTTCCGACCCAAGAAAGGTGACGGACGGTTTCAGGGGACGAGTAACCGAAAGCCAGACACAACAGAAATGGCGGCGTCAATTCGATACATTCGTCGTGAGATCGAGGTTGTCAGACCAAAAGTAATTGTGGCGCTAGGGGGAACAGCTGCCGAGGGGCTATTGGAGGTCGGAGGTTCCGTTTCAGGTCTCCGCAATCAGGTGCATGAGTTTAATGGGGTCCCCGTCGTGGTAACCTATCATCCAAGTTTTCTTCTAAGGCAGGAGGGGGAAGGTGATGCAAAGAAAGCCATGGCCATGAAACGTCGAGTGTGGGAGGATCTCCTCAAGGCGATGGAAATCCTCGGAATGCCGATCTCCGAAAAGCAGCGGGGATATTTTCTTTGAGAGGATAACTCCGGGTTGTTGCATGGAGGAGTCAGCTTGCGAATCAGAGAAGGGTAAGAGTCGGTCTCATTATTTTGGCCCTGCCAGCAATCGTATTTTCTGGCTGATCATCTTTTTTGGCTCGGTGGGGTTGATCATTTTTCTTTCCTTTATCTGGCTTGGAAAGCAGGGGATAGATTCGGCTAAAGAAGCCGTAGTAGAAATTGCGAAAGAGTTCAATCCTGATAAAATTGTGGAGTCGTTCGACGAATGGCGTGAGCTCGAAGCAATCGGAAACGAAGGAAATATCCTTGAGATCGCCACTGCCACTGCCACTGAGAAGTTCACGAGGCAAAGCAATATAGAGATGTTTGGCACGACGCTTCCACTTGGCACGACGATTTCAGAAATTCAGGTTACAGCTACCTATCGTTATCATATAGAACTAAGCGGGGAGTGGTCCCTGTCAGCGGATGGGAACAGGCTTCTAGTGGTGGCTCCACCTATCAGTCCTTCCATGCCCGTAGCGTTCGATACCGGGACAGTTCAGAAGAAGTCGAAAGCCGGTTGGGCCCGCTGGGACAGTCAGGAAAATCTTGAGGAACTGGAGAAGGAGATCACAGGCAAACTCGCCCTGCGGGCTGTTGATCCGCTTTCAATTAGTAAAGTTCGGGATCAGGGAAGGCTGGCAGTGGCGAAATTCGTGAGGCACTGGTTGGAAAGTCACAAGGCTTGGGACATTAACCAATTTGAAGAGATCGTGATAGCCTTCAACGGGGAAGATCTGGCGGGGCAGAGTATCAACTCGCTTTCGTCTACGCTGCAGATCAATAAATCTGGTGAGAAGTTTCTTCCTTGAAGTCAGTCGATCGATAAAGAGATTAATCGAGATTTTCCGGTCTGATACTACATTTTGAGAATCGTGTCGTGGCGACACTCCTGATCATTTCGGTCCGGATGATCAAGGGTAAAATGGAGTCCCCGGCTTTCCTTGCGACGGGCGGCGGAGTCAACGATCAGCGTGGCGACTTCGACTAGGTTTCTCAATTCGAGAAGTTCAGTCGTGACTCTGAAATTCCAGTAAAACTCCTGCACTTCACGCTGGAGATTGTGCAGGCGGGTGGCGGCACGCTGCAGCCGCTTGGTGGTGCGAACAATGGATACGTAATCCCACATTAAACGTCGAATTTCGTCCCAGTTGTGATAAATCACGACTAATTCGTCAACGTCAGCGACGTCACCGGTCTCCCATTCTGGTATCTCCAAAACTTCATGGTTATTGGCTGGGGAAAGTGTCTTAAGGGCATCTTCAAGAGCCAGTTTAGAAACAACAGCGCCTTCCAAGAGCGAGTTACTCGCGAGGCGGTTGGCACCGTGGAGGCCGGTAGAAGCAACTTCCCCCACGGCCCAGAGACCGGGTAAAGAAGTCCGGCCGTTTACATTTGTTTTGACGCCGCCACATTGGTAATGGGCAGCGGGCACCACCGGGATGGGATCTTTAGTAATATCGATATCGACGGTGAGACAAGTTTTGTAGATATTGGGAAATCTGGAGCGAATATAATCGGCGGGCTTGTGAGAGATATCGAGAAAGACGCAAGGACCACCTGTCTTCTTAATCTCTCTGTCGATCGCACGCGCCACGATATCCCTCGGTGCAAGAGATCCCCGTTGATCATATTCTGTCATGAATCGTCGCCCCTCTTTATCGACCAATTCGGCGCCTTCACCTCTCATCGCCTCGGTTATGAGAAATGAATTTAGGCTGTGGTGATAGAGGCACGTGGGATGAAACTGCACGAATTCCATATTTGCGATCTCACACCCTGCCCGCCAGGCCATTGCCACACCGTCCCCGGTAGCAATGCCCGGGTTGGTTGTGTAAAGGTAGACGCGACCGGCTCCTCCTGTACAAAGAAGTACGCGGTCCGAGCGAAGCGTCAGAATTTCTGAAGAGCTTTCATCAAGGGCGTAGATTCCGACACACCGTGGTGGGGAGGCGATAGCCAACTTCGCCGTTGTGATCAAATCGATCGCAAAATGATGCTCAAGAATTGTAATGTTGGGGTGCTTCCGAGAAGCTCCGAGCAATTTGTCTTCGATCTCTCGACCGGTGGTGTCTTTGTGGTGAAGGATACGACGCTCCGTGTGGCCGCCTTCACGCCCGAGAGCGACTTCTGGTTCACCGTTTTCTCCTGGATGAGTATCGAATTCAACACCCCAGCTGATCAATTCCTGTATCGCGGCCGGGCCATTGCTTATGATCTTATAAACGACGTCTTCTGGGCACAAACCTGCTCCGGCATCGAGTGTGTCTGAAACGTGCTTTTCGAAAGAGTCTTCCTCGCTCCGGACGCAGGAAATACCGCCCTGAGCCCACGCCGTGTTGGTTTTTGCGGCTTCTTTTTTCGTGACGATTGCGACGGTCCCGTGCTCTGCGGCTCGCAGTGCAAAACTGAGGCCGGAGATGCCACTACCTATGACGATGAAGTCGTACTCTTTCAAAAACTGGCGGATAGTTGGTTCAGTGAGAATAGATTTGGCGAAGCCTAGCGGATTCCTGCAGGAACGCCAACATTGTCGATTAGCCGTATGTTGCCAAAAAATACGGCAGCAAGTAAACGGGGGAGGTGATTATCGAAGGAATCGAGGGGCTCAAGCGAATCTGAATCGACCACATCGACATAGTCAATTCTAGCTAGCGTCTCCGAAGAGATCCTCTCAATAATTGCTTCACGGGCTGCTTTCGGTGAGGGAAAGTTTCCACGGTAGATGTCATTGGCAACGTTGCGCAGCGTTTGATGAAGTATGGGTGCCGCAGCTCTCTCTTCTTCCGAGAGATAGGTATTGCGGGAGCTCATGGCGAGTCCATCTGCTTCCCGAACGGTAGGGCAACCAACAATTTCTACCGGAAAATCCAAGTCTCTGGTGAGACGCTGAATCACGGCTAACTGCTGGAAGTCTTTTTCACCAAAAAGTGCTGTGTTCGGTCGAGCCAGAAGAAAAAGTTTGGCAACCACGGTGCAGACTCCATCGAAGTGCCCTGGACGGCTAGCCCCACACCAGCGACGGGAAAGATCGCTTTCATGAATGCTAACAGTAGAGTTGCCTTCATACATATGATCCGCTCCCGGTGCAAAGACCGCAGTTGAGCCGTGTTTCTCACACAACCTTAGGTCTGCTTCCAGTCGGCGTGGATAGGAAGCGAGATCTTCGTTCGGCCCAAACTGCTTGGGATTGACAAATATCGTTGTCAGCACATCGCCGGAACCGACCAGTTTTACGGCAGCGTCGATTAAAGAAGCGTGGCCTTGATGGAGGGCTCCCATCGTAGGGACGAGGGCCCGGGAGCGATTAGATCGGTGGGCGACCCAAGATTGGAGTTCATCCTTCGTTCTCAGAAGCTCCATTAGTTTAGCGTCCTTTGATCGAGATCAAGTGTGTCTCCGTTCGGAGAAAGAGACGATTGTTAGCGACCGCGGGAGTGGCATTCATCCCAGAGTTCAGACGCGAACGTCCTAAAACTTTGAATTGATCGCCAACGGTGACAGAGACCAACTCGCCATCTAGACTTCCACACCAAAGTTTGCCATCAGCGATAACCGGCGAGCTAAAGAAATTTCCCCCGATGCGTTCGCGGTAGACGAGTTCCCCCGTATCGGCTTTACGACAGGTCAAGATGCCTCCGTCGCCCCAAAGGAAAATACGTTTTTGATAGATGAGCGGGGTGGGGACATAGGTTAGCCCGTCGGAAAGACCGAGTTCGTAGAGTAATTTAGGATCACCTTTTGCGTTAGGCTTTAGCGCTGACGCCTGCTTACCTTGCCCACCGGAACCGAAAGTTGCGAAGACGATCCCTTCACCTGTTGCAATAGAACCGACTGAGCGAAGTGAATAGTCACCTTTGAACTGCCATAGCTTCTCCCCAGTCCGAGGCGAGAGACCACGCCAACCGTCATTGGTTTGCAGGACCACAACCATAGGTGTTCCATTCACGTTGAGTGTTACGGGCGTGTTGTAAGCCGTGAGATGCTTTTCACCTTCGATCAGGGTAGCACGTTCTACTCTCCAAAGTTCCTCACCTGTTTTCGGATCAAGTCCAATTACGAAACTTTTTTTGTTGGTAACGGAATCAGTGTGGATGACGAGAACACCTTCAGAGATGATAGGGGAGCCACCAAAGCCGTGATCGGAGGAAAAGTTTTCCCACTCTTTTTTCCAGAGGAGGTTGCCTTGATGGCTTAGGCCGAATGCTTCGGTTTTTTCGCCCGAACCCCACACAACATACACAGCGTCTGAGCTCGTCACGGGGGTGGAGGAGGCGAAATTGTTCAATTTGTGGAGATTGTGCGGATCGACATCAGCTGCCCACTTCCACAGTTGCTTCCCATTGTCGGCGCGGTAACAAGCCACGACTCGCTGCCCTTTTCGCTCGTCAGCTAGGGTAATGAACAACTTGTCGCCCCAAAGCACTGGTGATGAGTGTCCGACTCCATGAAGCTTGATTGCCCAGTCGTAGTCTGCTTTGGTAAAAGAGTCAGGGAGTGAACTGATTTTCCCGATACCAGTACCGTTCTTACCGCGGAATCGTGCCCATTCCTGCGCAGCAAGTTCGAACGATGCTAGGAGCAAGAGGCACGTGAGGAGGGGGAGAGTAATACGATGCGTCATCCAGCGTCAGGGGTAGCTGATTCTTTGGGAATAACGACGGTTTGTTACTCTCGTGCAACCGGAAAGCTGCGGCAGTATTGGGGAGCGTGGATTGAGGCGTGATGACTCTTGCCAAACACTGGCATGATGGTTACAGATTTCCTGTTATGCACATCGAAACCTTCAAGGTCTTCTGCGATTTGATCGAGACGACTAGCTTTTCGGATGCGGCGGAACGCAATGGAATCAGCCAGAGTGCTGTGAGCCAGCAGATCCGATCGTTGGAGGAGAGGTTTGGTGTCACTCTGGTAGAAAGGGGGCGGCGTAATTTTGCAGTGACTCCGGAAGGTGAAGTCTTTTTGAGGGCGGCGCGCCGCATTTTGGAGTCCTATCTTGGTATTGACGAAGAACTGGGGGCGATGCGCGACATCGTGGCGGGGCGCCTCACAATCGCGACTGTCTACAGTATCGGCTTTCACGAATTACCGCCCTATATTGAAACGTTTCGTCAGAGTTTTCCTGACGTCGATTTGCAGGTCCAATACCGACGTTCAAATCAAGTGTATGCCGATGTGTCAGACAACCAGGCTGACCTCGGCTTGGTGGCCTATCCTCAGGAGAGAAAGGGAGTGGAAATTGAACCTGCCTGGAAAGACCGACTCGTCATTATTTGTCCTCCGGGGCATCCTTTATCGAACAAAAAATCGATCGAATTGAAGGCGATTGATGGTGAACGGTTCATTTCTTTCGAGCCTGACCTCCCGACGCGAAAAGCGATTGATAGTATGTTTTCCCAATCAGGTATCGAAGTGAAAGAGGTCGTCGAATTCGATAATATAGAGACGGTAAAACGGGGTGTTTTGATCGAGAATGCGATTTCGATGGTTCCCAGTGGGAGCGTCCGTTCTGAGGTTGAAAGCGGCACTCTAGCCAGCATTCCGATTTCAGGGCAGTTTGTCTATCGCCCGCTCGGGATTGTGCGTCGGAGGACGAAAGCCGTGACCCCAGCGATGCGGGAAATGATCGCTATACTGAAACAGAAAAAGACGGGATCATAATCCCGTCACCTCGAAATTCATTGGAGGTTTTTATTCGGTAAACGGGCTGGTAGCCAAGGACATGAAGTCTTTCTTAAGCGCCTCGACAGATTCGCTGGGTCCGGTGAGTTTAAGGATGACGGCTTGTTGGGCACCTTGGATAAAGGCTGCGAGCATCATGTAGTCAGGCATTGCCTTTTTTTCGCCGCCTGAAAATGGGCCTCCTCCCATGCTTTCCATGAAGGTTCCGCTGGCTGTTAGGAAACTAACTTCGGTGCCGTTCATCTCCTTCTCTTCTATCTTGTATTCCGGAGTGCCCTCGAACTGGCCGATCCATCGATCCATGTTAGCTTTCACGCCGCCAGCCGTGCCTCCGAATACGAAAAAGACAATGTCTATGTCTTCAAGGTTCTCGTCTTCGTGATCGTAAGTGAACTCCGCCGCCCGCATTCCGCTCGAAGGCTGTTGGCGAACCCATGGATCACTGTATTTGAATGTGAATTCGGCTACATTGAAAGTCTCCTGATTCTCGCTGAAGGCGGGAAGGGGAAAACTAATGAGTGCAGCGGCTAGGACCAAAGAATGGGTTAGTTTCATACTCTGTGTATTTTGTACGAATGATTTCCACGTGACAAGGATTGCTCATTCGAATTCAGAGATTTCGTATCCGAATGGGGTTTGGTCAACGGGCTAACCCTGTTTGTTTGGGAGAAAGAAGATATTTATGCGCTAATATCCTGATTTCTCTAAAGGCTTTGTTGGAAGCGAAAGTCTGTGACCAAGTGATTGAAGTCACGACTTCTGCCCTTAGAGAAGTTATTGAGACGAGCATCTTTAAATCACCTTAAAGAGAACGGAGGCGACTTTGGCTGGGTCAGGATTCTCGCAGAGGATTTTCGAGTGGGGCCGGAGGCCCCTTTCGCCGGAGCAGAGTGATTACGATTCTTGCAGTCACAGCCACCAAGGCGATGAGGCCGAGAGTGATGGAGAACGCATCTCCGATTCTTGCATAGATAGTGACCGGGGGGTTGAGGTCGACCTCAACGTTAGCAGGGAGGCTGCCACGAATAAAAGTTGAACCGGTTTCGTCATCGCGAAGGATTCTAGCGAAGCCGTCAGCTTCCTTGCGTGAGAAGATGCTGCCCCGCGAATCGATAAAAGCGCTTACACCTGTGTTAGCAGCACGAATCATGGGTCGACGAAATTCGATGCAACGAAAGATTGCGTTGTTGAAGTGCTGTATTGGTTCAGCGCTCTCACGAAACCAGCCATCGTTAGTCACATTGACCATAATTTGTGGTCCCGTTCTTATAAATTGTCGCGTGTGGCGCGGCACAGTATCTTCGAAACAAATCAGCGGGATGATTCCGATTTCGTGACCACCCTTTTTCAGCATGAGTGGCTCGTAGGATGTGCCGGGTGTGAAATCTTCCTCAATAATACCACCAGTGATCCACTCAAAAGGGGGGAATTTACCGCGGTAAGGTATGTATTCCCCGAACGGCACTAGATGCATCTTTCGGTATGATTGGTAGGATGAAGTATCACCTCTCATTAAGGTGATCGTATTGTAGATCTCTCCACCTTGGGTTCCGTTCTCCCCAATTAAGCTTGCGTCCTCCAAGCCGGCGAGCAGATAAAAATCATCTCCCTTGAGGACGTGATCGTTAAAATATTCCTGAACCCAGTCGAGCATGAAAAGACCGGGAATGCATGTTTCCGGCCAGAGGATGAGGTCGTGTGCGGCAGTTTCAACGAAGGTGCGGGTGAGGTCGCGGTAGTCGAAAATGATGTCCTGACGAACCTTGATGTCCTCCGACCACTTGTCTTCTATTGGAATGTTGAGCTGCATAATGCGAGCTCTCAGATCGATTGAGTCTTTCGGCACCGCAGCGATTCGCGTCGTGCCGTAGAGGAAGAGCCCCATGATGACCGCCACGCCAACAGCGAAGTCTACATGTGGCCGCAGGCGTTGCCGTTCTCTTACTTCAAGACCAAGTCGAACAAGGGTGCAGAACGCAATAATCCCCGAAAACATAAGAATAAAACCGTAACCGGTGATCCCGATTACGTCGGCGAATTGCACAAGTAGGAGGTGATCCTTTAGTGCAATGCCAAGACCATTCCACCCAAACCCGGTAAAGACGATTCCGCGCAGCCATTCCAGCCCACACCAAGCTGCTGCGTTAAGAAAAGCGATACGCAGCACATCGATAGATTGATCAAAGAGATCTTTTTTACCTTTGTCCGGCTCCTTTATCACCCATCTTCCAATTGTAGCAGCGAATGCGCCGAAAAGTGCGAAGTAGAGAGAAAGGTAGAGTGAGAATGCGACGAGGGCAGCCGCACCTGCCCAGAGAGTTCCGGCGACATGTCCGGTCTGCATCATCCATTGACAATTAATGATGAAAAAGAAAAATCCTGAGATAAATCCGAGGAGAAGTCCCCAGCGCCAACGGCTCCATTTTGCTTTCGGTGGGTCTGAAAACCAGAGGGCAGCGAGAAAAGGTCCCTGCCAGATCCAAACAAAGCCGTCGCGGTCGAACGGGGGAAAGCAAAGGGCGAGGAGTGAGCCGCTCAGTGCGGCAGCAATCCATGGCCAGAGTTTCTTAAGGAGCGACATACGGTAGCGTTTTATCCAAGTCGGGAACGCATGTCAGTGACAATCGCTTCTTTGAGAGAGCCAAATGAGGCTTCGGCTGAGATTTTTGCGGTAGCCAGCTGATCCTTTGAAAGAACTGTGGCGGGAGCACTTTTCGGTCGGAAATAGATGTAATACTTAATTTTTGGTTCAGTGCCGGATGGGCGAACAGCGAAGGCGCGTCCGTCAGCGAGATCGACATAGACCATCTTCTCTTTGGGGACTGGGTCACCTTCCTCATCGACGTGATCCTGATTGGCGAAGTCGCGGACACGCTTCACGGATGCGCCGTCGATTTCGGTTGGAGGATGATCGATGTAACTCTGAGCAAGCCTTTGAATCTGCTCGGCTCCGTCGGCACCGGTCAGGGTTTCGGCGTGTTGACCTTCGATATAGACGCCATGTTTGGCATAGAGTTCGTCGAGGAGTTCGACCACAGTGATACCGAGTGAGTTCGCATAGGCTGCGACTTCAGCGAACATGACTACGGCACCGTTACCATCCTTGTCCCGTAGAAAGTCAGCCCCGAGATAGCCGTAGCTTTCTTCACCGCCAAAGACGAAAAACTTGGAGTGCTCTAACCTGAGACTGCGGGTCGTTTCATCTGAAAGGTGGCGATATTCAGCCCGAATCTTGGCAGGAATTTGGCTTTCGTATTTTTTCAGTTTGCTTCCGATATATTTGAATCCGGTCAGAGTGTTAACCACGCTGACACCGAAACTGTCGGCAATGGCTTGTTGAAGTTCCGTGGTAACGAAAGTCTTCACAAGAGTCGCGTTGTTACGATTGCCTTCGTTCAAAATACCCTGGGAGGTGAACATTTTGAGACGGTAGTATGCCATCAGAGAGCCAATCTGGTTGCCGGTAAGGAGTGTCATCTTGCCGGCGCCGTTGCGAACCACGACACCCATTCGGTCACTGTCAGGATCAGTACCAATAACAACATCTGCGTTATTGGCTTCAGCTTGATCGATTCCCATTTGGAGGGCTTCAGCATTCTCAGGGTTGGGTGATTTTACAGTTGGAAAAGCTCCGTCCTCACTATCCTGCTCGAGGACCGTTTCGCATTGAAAGCCGAGGCGTCGTAACATTTGTGGAGCGATAGTGCCACCAGTGCCATGAATGTTAGTGAATACAATCTTGAGTCCGTTCTGTGACTTGACTAGATTCGGGCTGAGGAGAAGAGATTTTAGCCGTTCCATGTAGGTCTCGTCCATTTCAGGGCCGAGCTCGGTCGTGGCGCCTTGTTGGTTGGCAGGGAGAGGTTCGTAGTTCTCTCCTTTGATCATATTTACTTCGGTAATGACTTCGCTGGCATCGGGGTCGACCAGTTGCGCACCGTCTTTTCCGTAGGCCTTAAAACCATTATCATGAGGCGGGTTGTGGCTCGCGGTCAGGACAATGCCAGCGGAGGCGTCGAGATGGCGAACCGCAAAACTAAGCTGAGGTGTGGAGCGGGGTTGTGGAAAAAGAAATATATCAACGCCATTTTCGTTGGCTACTTTGGCGGCGCGTTCGGCGAATGCTTTGCCGAAATAGCGGGTATCGCGGGCCAGCGCGATGGAGGGCTTGCCTTCTCCGATATATGATTTTTTTAGCTGTTTGACGAGGCCAAGTGTGGCCTTCGTTATGTTGTAGAAGTTGAGGGTAGCGGTGCCGACGCAGGGGTGCTCGGGACGCTCAGAGGGAAGGGCGGATCCTTGCTCGGCTGTGGTGATAATTTCGCCAATAGAGCGCCCGCGAAGGCCTCCCGTGCCAAAAGCAAGTTTCTTGAAAAAGCGATTGTTCAACTCTCTCCATTGGCCGTCATTGGCCAACTCGGAAACGGCGTTTTTGTAGACTGGATTGTTGGATGCATCTAACAGTTCGTGGATATTATCAAAACTGCTTTGGAGCAGGTCGTTTCTCGAGACTGCGGCGACAAGTTCGGAGCGGAGTTCTGAATCCATAGGGCCCGGCATCCTATAAAAGACATGGCGAGAATGCAACCAACAGAAGCGTGGGATACTCTAAACCCACAGCCGGAGGTGGATACCACAGCCTGGCGTATTTTTCACGACGTGACAGCCGGAGTGTGGGTCGATCACTTTGACGGTCACTGGCTGGTGCAGACCCGTGAGAACCGTTTTCCTGAGTATCTCAAGGGACTGGCGCAAGGTGTGGCGAGCTCGATTCACTGGCGACCGCGGGACAAGGCTGCGTCAACCGCTCCAGAGCGGGTGTGGGGCGAAATGGAAGGCAACCGTTTCTCGGTAGTAGAAAACGGAGCGAAATTCTGGATTGATTTCGATTCGGGCTATTCGTCGGGAATTTTCCTGGATCAGCGGCTCAATCGGCGCCGGGTTGCAGCGAACAGTCGGGGGGGGCAAAGAATTCTCAACACTTTCGCTTACACTGGCGGTTTTTCGGTTATGGCTGCCCTTTCTGGAGCGACGACGACGACGGTTGATCTGTCGAAGACCTGCCTCAATTGGACCTGGGACAACTTTCGATTGAATGACCTCGATCCGGAGGCTCATCACGGAGTCAGAGGAGATGCCATTGACTGGTTGGAGGTTTTTGCCAAAAAGGGCCGCAGGTTTCACGGGATAGTGCTGGATCCTCCTACTTTCTCCCGAAGCGGTAAAAAGATATTCCGGACTGATAGCAACTACGCGGATCTCGCCGCCTTGGCGGCTGGGGTGCTTGAGCCCGGCGGCTGGATGCTCTGCTGTGCTAACACGCACCGGCTTGGTTTAAGGGAGTTTAAAAAGGATGTTTTCGAAGGGATCAGTCGGCAGGGTCGAAGCGTAGTTAGCTGTGATACTTTGGCGATGCCCCCGGAGTTTCGTGGAGACGATTATTTGAAATCCCTCTGGGTTGTTGTTGGTTAACAACCCTTTTTATTGTGAGGCGAATCAGTAAGCAATCATGCGCATCATTCGATACACCCAGAAAAACTATCACTCGGCGATCAAGAAACTCGATCGGCGGCCAGCTCCGCCTGCTGGGGTGGAGGCAATCGTGAAAGACATACTTGCCGACGTGGAGGCTCGTGGTGACAGGGCATTGATTGAATTGTCGAACCGCTTTGATGGCGCTAAATTTGCTTCCGCAAAGGATCTTCGGGTGGGGGAGGCAGAATTGGCTGCTGCGGAAGATGCTGTTGATGCTGAAACTAAGAAGGCCATTGCCGCTTCCAGAAAGAATGTGATCGCCTTCGCCAAGCGGAGTCTACGGAAGGACTGGTGCGGCAAAAACGCGCAGGGTGCGGAAGTGGGCGAGCGTTACCTACCTTTCGAGCGAGTTGGAATTTATGTCCCGGGAGGATCTGCGCCGCTTGTTTCAACGTCCAATATGACCGTTTGTCTCGCGGCTGCTGCTGGCTGCCCGGAGATCGTGGTGATGACCCCTCCCGGTCGCGGAGGCGAAGTAAATCCGGCTCTGCTTTACGCCCTAAAAGAGGCTGGAGCGACAGAAATTTACAAGGTTGGTGGCGCTCAAGGAATGGCCGGAATGTCGATCGGAACGAAGACGATCAAGCCAGTAGTTAAGGTCTACGGACCCGGAAACTCTTTTGTGGTTGAGGCGAAGCGCCAATTGTTCGGTGTGGTTGCAGTGGATCTTCTACCTGGACCCAGCGAGGTCGTGACTCTCGCTGACAGCAGTGGCAAGGCGAAGTTTATTGCTGCAGACATGCTAGCTCAGGCCGAGCATGGTGGCGACAGTACCATGGGTTTCGTGACGGATTGTGAGAAGCTACTTGCAGCGGTTCAAGCCGAGGTGAAGTCTCAGATCAAAACACTTGGACGCCAGGCTCAACTTAAGAGAGCGATAAAAGAAGGAGCTTGGTGCGTGCTTGTGGAGAAGTTGGAAGATGGGGTTAACTTGGTAAACGCCTTTGCTCCTGAGCACCTTTCCCTGATCACGCGCCGCGAAAAAACGATTCTTCCAAAGATCACGACCTCGGGAGCAATCTTTATCGGTAATTACTCGCCGGTGGCAGTTGGTGATTTCCTTGCCGGCCCTAGTCATGAGTTGCCAACTGGAGGCGCAGGAAAATCGTTCCCCGGCCTGACGGTAGATATGTTCCAGCGTCGGACTAGCATTGTTCGGCTTGGACAGGAGTCCATCAGGAAATCGGCAGCGATAGTTGAGGCTTTTGCTCGTGTCGAAGGCCTCGATGCGCACGGCCGTTCGGCTTCTATCAGGCTGGAGTGAGCTGAATCGAGTGGGAGGCATTTTGTCCTCTGATCGGCCTGCAGATTAGGACTCTCAGGGATCTCTTCCTCAGGCTGAGGCGTAGACCTCATGCATGGCTAAGAAAATTTTATTGGTTGGAGGCAACTCTGGTGTCGGCGAACAAGTTCTCAATCGCCAACTTGGCGCTGGTGATGAAGTCTTTTGCGCCTCGCGTGAGCGGGGGTCAATCGTCGATTCCGAGCACTGCCATTGGCAGGCCTACGATGCGACCGACCCCATGCAAACGCTGGATCTCCCCGAAGTTCTTGATGGCTTCGTCTATTGCCCCGGATCGATCAGCTTGAAGCCATTCGCCCGATTGGGCGACGAGGATTTTCAGCGTGATCTTGAGGTGAATTACCTCGGATGTAGCCGGACTCTTAGAATGGCTCTACCATCGTTGAAGCGGTCAGAGCGGGCTTCGGTTGTTCTGTTTTCGACCGTTGCGGTGCAGACGGGATTGCCATTCCATGCAAGTATTGCCGGAGCCAAAGGGGCGGTGGAAGGGTTCGCGAGAGCCCTGGCTGCCGAGCTCTCTCCAGCGATCCGCGTCAACTGTCTGGCGCTCTCGCTGACGGATACCCCGATGGCTGATCATCTGCTTAATTCTGACGTGAAACGCCAAGCTTCTGCGGAACGTCATCCCCTAAAGCGGATTGGAAATGCTGGCGAAGTTGCTGACGCTGTTAAATTCTTTCTCGGAAATGAGAGTGGTTTTGTGACGGGGCAGGTTTTGCAGATTGATGGGGGGATGTCCTCCCTTAAACTACTCTAGTCCTGACCATGGGCGAAGCCTGGACATTAATCTTTCCGAACCAGCTGTTCAAAACGCATCCTTCGCTGGACCGGTCACGACCCGTATTGCTTGTGGAGGATACTCTGTTTTTTGGTGATACCACCGCAGCTCCAGGACGATTTCATCGCCAAAAGATTGTCCTTCATCGAGCTTCGATGAAAAGCTACGAGGCTAAACTGCGGTCCGAAGGTTTCGATGTCCATTATGTTGATTATCGAAGGGATTGTCCCGTTGACTTACTTCTTGAGGAGAGATTCGAATCCCAAGCTTTTGGCGAATTGTTTCTCGTTGACCCGGTTGATTTTCTTGCGCTTAAACGAGTACGTCGGTTCTGCGAAGTCCACGGTGTCGAGATTAATTTGGCAGACTCGCCGAGTTTTCTGACTCCACTGGATTGGGCGAACGACCACTTCGGTTCGAGAAAACGACCTTTCATGGCTTCGTTTTACGAGGCACAACGCAAGCGAATGGGAATCCTGCTTGATTCAAACGGAAAACCGACAGGCGGTCGCTGGAGTTTCGATGATGAAAACCGCAAATCGATGCCCAAACGTGGGCTTGACGTTCCTCCACGTATCGAAGCAGCACGAGATTCATTTGTTGAGGAGGCTCTCGCTTACGTTGAATCCAACTTTCGCAATTACCCTGGAGGCGTTGATAATTTCGCCTACGCGGTGGACCACGCAGGAGCAGAATCATGGCTGGAGTCGTTTCTTGTGCACCGTATGCAACTGTTTGGGCCCTACGAAGACGCGCTGGCTACCGACGAGTCGATCCTTTTTCACAGTCAGCTGACTCCGATGATGAACATCGGGCTTTTAACTCCTGACTTTGTTGTTAACCGAGTCCTAGAGTTTTCCGAAGCGAACGATGTCCCTCTAAACTCGCTTGAGGGATTCATTCGGCAGGTGATCGGATGGCGGGAATTCATTCGATTGATGTATCTCCGTCATGGCGTCGAAATGCGGAATGGAAATTTCTTTGATCATCAGAGGCCGATACCTGAATCGATGTGGAAGGCTACCACTGGTATTGTCCCGATGGATCTCGTGATAAAGCGGACCCTTGATACAGGATACGCTCATCATATCGAGAGGTTAATGGTGCTCGGTAACTTTATGTTGCTGTGTCAGTATAATCCTGACGAAGTCTACCGTTGGTTCATGGAGTTGTTTATTGATGCATACGACTGGGTCATGGTTCCGAATGTTTACGGAATGAGCCAGTTTGCCGACGGGGGGATTTTCACGACGAAGCCCTACATCTCAGGGTCTAACTATTTGAAGAAGATGTCGGATTATTCGACCGGAGATTGGGCATCTACCTGGGACGGGTTGTTTTGGAGTTTTGTTGGGACTCACCTTGAATTCTTTCGAAAGCAGTATCGTCTTGGGATGCTGGTGCGGAACTGGGAGAAAATGGATGAGGACAAGAAAGAAGCGCATATTGACGCTGCTCAGGCATTTCTTTCTAGTTGAGTGGTCGCGCGTAGATATTTGCCCAGGTTGATTGTCCCGCGGGAATCAAACGAATGGGGTATTCCGAGGCCGGCGTCGTAATGGTTCGCCAAGGTTGGTCGTTGAGCGTAACAATCAATTGCCCTGCTTCCCAGTGGGCTTTGATCCGATTCCATTTTCCCGGTTTTGCGAGAAACTCGTGCTCCAGATCTAGAGGAATATCTTTTCCGTAGAGCGAGAGAACGGGAGGGGTTTTAGAGTCCGGTGTGACCACGTCGACGATAAATTCATGAGGTCCTTTGAAGCTCGTCTCGCTAATGATTGGTAAAGCGTCTTGGGAGGCTACGAGTTTCCAGTCTTCCGCGCTCCAGCCAGTGGTTGGAAGCCAACCCAAAAGATCGACACCCGTGTAGTAGGATCTAAATCCCCTGTCTGCGATGGCGACATGCTCGGGGCTGACCGGATTATTTGGAAGTTCTTTGATCCGAACGTTTCGGTAGTGAACGACTCCACCCTCGCTTTCTAGGCAGATGTATCCCTTGCGAGGGCTACAGTCTTGACCCTGAGTGACTAATTTTCCATTGACGGCAAGGGAGATATTTCCATCCTGGCATTCTATTCGATAGTGGTTCCATTGGGGGCTCGGGTAGGAGCGTTTTTCGGATGGGAAAGCACGCTGACCTCGGTTTTGTCCTATTGGGTTCATGGTGGCCCCGTGAATGGGAAAGATATCCCCGTGGCACGTATGACTCTTGGTATCACCGTAAGCGTTTTCCAATACCTGAACTTCGATGCCACGAATGAACGGTTGGCCTCGTGCGGTGATGTCATCAGCCCACACGAAGATGCCGGCATTGCCTTTAGGGACGAGGTGGCGCCACTCCAATTCAAGGATAAAGTTTTGATACATCCGTTCCGTTCGAATTTCTCCGATCGGTTTACCAGAGCAGACGAGGTAACCTTTTTCGTTAAAACTCCAAGTGGAGGGAGCGGTATTAACCTCGACCCATCCGCTGAGATCCTTGCCGTTGAATAGTGGGGAGAAACCTTCTTCGCTGGCCTCAAGCCGCATGGAAAAGAAGAGAAGTGTGATAATGACAAACCTTAGCATGGGTTTATTGGATTCCAGAAGTTTGCAGCTTAATGCGGTAGAATCCAGTTCGGGCCGTGACATAAAGTTCATTTCCGACGAGAAGGCAGTTGGCTGGCTTTTCCGGTGGCGTAAATCGGGCAAGCTCCATACCTGAAGGCGCGAAGACAATGATGTCGGTCCACGTGACATAAATATTCCCGTTTGTATCGACGGTCATACCGTCGCTGCCGACATTGGCGAACTTGCGCTTCGGTCCCAGTTTGCCGGGGCCTTTGACAAGGTAGGACCAGATTGTTTCGGCTCCAGGGTCGGCAACGTAGAGGGTATCCTGCCCTGGAGATAGAATAATTCCATTTGGCTTTGTCAGGTCGCCAGCGATTTGGAAAATGTCTCCCTCTTTGTTAACGTAGTAGACGGCCATAACGTCTTGCTCAAGATCACCTCCGCCTTTGCCATATCTTGGATCCGTAAAGTAGAAGCCTCCGTGTTTGTCGGGAACCACATCGTTGGGGCTATTGAGCTTTCCTCCTTTGTAGGCATCGGCGGCAACGCGAATGGTCCCGTCAGCCCCGGTCAGGGTGACGCGGCGATTGCCGCCTTCGCATGCGAGTAGACTTCCTTCAGTGGTAAAAAACAGCCCGTTAGCCCGCCCAGTCTCTTCGCGGAATACTGTTGTCTCGCGCGTTGCCGGATCGAAGACATGAGTGCGTTCGTTAGGAATATCGTTGAAGTAAATCTTACCATCGAGTGAAACAGCAGGTCCCTCCGTGAATTTGAATCCATCAGCAAGCTTCTCGAAGGTTGCGCTGTCTTCGATAATCGCAGAAGGGGATGGCGGTTTCCCGACCTCGGGATGATGGTTTGTTGCTTTGGGGTGCTCCGCGGCAATCCCAGTGAAAGTGAAAAACAAGATGATTAGTAGGATCAGAGGCAGTTTCATGAGGTTTAAGGCCTAAAAGATGACCACCTCCTCGAAGCCTTCGCGAGGGGCTTATTCGCGCGATTTAAAATGGGGTTCCATTTTCAAAGGATTAAACCGGGTTGACTGCACGTCTATCCCCTGTTGGGTCTAGTATTGAACCCTGTTGGGTGGAGCACTTCCACCGATGATGCAGCCTCCAGAAATTCCAGTTTCGGTAATTACTGAACCGCTCACCGTAAGCGGGAAGTATTTTTGTGATGGAGATGAGGTGTGCTTTGTTAAGGCGGTTACTTTTGGCCCCTTTCCAGCGGGAGCCTTTCCGGACGAGGGTCGATCACAACTTCGAAAGATCCGTGAAGAACTTGGCGCCAATGCGATTCGTCTTTACGAGATTCCAACGATCGATTTCATGCATGACTGTGCCCAACTTGGCATTCGTGTCTTCATCACGATTCCTTGGTCGCAGCATATTGATTTTCTAAAAAATCGCAGCGCGCTGGTAGATGCTGATCAGCTATTGATTGAAACCGTAAACAAGTTCCGAGGGCATCCTGCTCTTGCAGGTTATTTTGTTGCGAATGAGATTGAGACGACGCTGGTTCGATGGATGAGGCCTCAGCGTGTCGTTGAACAGATTGAGCGGATGATTTCGCTGGGTAAAGCCAACGATCCAGATGCCCTGTTTGCCTACGCAAACTATCCAAGCACTGAGTATCTCTTGCCATCCAACCAAGACTTTGTGGCGTTCAATCTTTATCTCGAAACGCCCGAGACTCTTGGCGCTTATCTTGCCCGGCTCCAGAATCTTGCCGGGAACCTTCCACTTTTAATTACGGAGTTTGGTTCGGACTCAAAAACCCATGGGGAGTTAACGCAGGCAGGGATGCTGGAGTGGCACCTGGAAGAAATCTACCGTGCTGGAGTGGCGGGGACGACTATTTTTGCATGGAGTGATTTGTGGTGTCGAGGCGGCAAAGAAATCCTCGGCTGGGACTTTGGATTGAATCGAAGAGACCACTCATCGAAACCCTCTCTTGAAGTCGTTCGCGAGAAGTGGGCTCCTTTGGAGCGGCCGGGCGATGAGATTGAAGGGGACTTGCTCCCCTCGGTATCAGTTGTGGTTTGCACTTATCGGGGCAGTGCCACTCTGGTGGAGTGTCTCGATTCAATCCAACAGCTTCAATATCCAGACTATGAGGTGATCGTTGTCAATGATGGAGGCGATCAACGAGTGAAGGAAATTGCAAATGCCTATGAAAAGATTCAGCTAATTCAGATGTCACATCAGGGCTTGAGTGCGGCTCGTAATCGAGGAGCCGTTGAAGCCAACGGTGATATTATCGCCTACACGGATGACGATTGTATTGTGGATCGTGATTGGTTGAAGTGGATCGGAATGCAGTTTGTTCGCAGACCCGAACTGGGTTGTGCTGGTGGTCCTAATATTCCTCCACCTTCAGAAACCTTAAAGCAGGCGGTAATTACGGCAGCTCCAGGTGGCCCGACTCACGTTCTCTTAGCTGATGATACTGCTGAGCATCTGCCCGGTTGTAACCTGGCGGTGAGGAAAGAGGTGTTTGATGCGGTTGGCGGCTTTAATGAGCGGTTTTGGACAGCTGGCGATGACGTGGATTTTTGTTGGCGGGTGTTGGATGCTGGTTTTGATCTGGGATTTCATCCTGCCGCTTTCGTCTGGCACCATCGACGATTCACGATGCGCGCTTTTGTCGGACAACAGATTGGCTATGGACGGGCTGAAGCCATGCTCATCCCGCTGCACTGGGAACGTTTCGGTGACTCAGGAAAAGCCGTGTGGAAAGGTTGCGTTTATGATTCAGGTGCATCGGGTTGGCAGAGCATTTACCACGGTCGCTATGGCTACGAGCTTTTTCAGCTGGTCTACCCGGCTCCGAGTTCGGGTATTCGTGATCTTTGCCTTCACATTGGGTGGTGGTTTGGCATTGGTGCTTTAGCTTTTGGTAGCTGGTTCTGGTGGCCTTTCTCGATGGTGGCAGCATCCATGCTGATCATGACAATTGCGGAGTCAAAGCATCGTGCTTGGAGCGCAAGGCTTGAGTCGGCTTATGATTCACTTTCAGCACGTTGTTGGCTCGCCTTCGTTTTTGTGATGCAGGGCGCTATTCGGAGCGGAGCGCGATTGAAATTTGGTTGGCGCAGGTTGAGCTTGGCAGCCGGCTTGGGAGAGGCCCTTAAAACTTTGGGTCTTAAGGTGATGTCCGGGTGGTGGAAGCTCGGGATTGAGCGTTCCTTTTGGAGTGAAGAGGGGATTGGCCGGGATCAATTGCTGGAGGCGGTCCTCGATTCATTCCCTGGCGCTTGCGACGATGAAACCGGTAAGACTGACATAATTGTGAAGGATAGTCTTTTCTGGAACTGGGCAGTGGTGACGGTAACAGAATTTCATGGCGACGAGAAGCAGTTGACGAGGCTGAGATTGCTGGCCAGACCCAAGCTGTTCACGCGGGTCGTGACATTGCTGCTGATCCTTCTCGTGCCGATGGCAATAGTTGCCGGGATTTCTGGTGAAGTGTATACTCTTGTCACCTTGATTGGGGTTTACTTGTTAGGAGAAATATCAGCCAGAATTTACATGCGACTTAATCGTCCCCGTTTCAATGACTTGGCGATGTCTCTAGGGTTGAAGCCTGCCTAGCGAGCCTCTCCCATCACCGATAAGGTAATGCGGCGAGTGTGAGGAGCGCGGCGATGTTCGAAAAGGAAGATGCCTTGCCATGTGCCGAGCACAAGATTGCCATTATGAATCGGAATGACCTCACTGGTGCGGGTGAGGGCCATGCGCAGATGGCTGGGACTATCGTCCGGCCCCTCATAGGTGTGGATTAGGTAAGGAAGGTCTTCCGGAACGAGGTGATCGAAGAAGGAATGAAGATCGGTGCGCGCTTCGGGGTCAGCGTTCTCCATTATGACTAGGCTGGCACTGGTGTGCTGAACAAAAACTGTGACCTGACCATTGATGATGCCACTTTCGCGAACGAAATCCTGTATTTGCCCGGTTATTTCGTAGGTTCCTTTGCCGTTTGAACTGACAGAAAATTGTAGGGATCGGGCCTGGAAGGGCATGTCTTAGGCTTAGTCGAAATGTCTATGGGCACAAGTGGAAATCAGATCTCGGGTAGAAGATAGCAAATCGCTTCTCGATCGTTACGCACAAGAAGGAAGCGGCCCGCTACTGCAGGAGCGTTCCATGTCATGCTGGAGAGGGCATTATCAATGCGCCCGGTCTCGGTGAATCCCTTAGGCGTCAATTGGCCAATCACGATGGAACCTTTTTCGGTTTGGATGAGAAGGTGGTTTCCGAAAAGAAGTTGTTGGCCGAAACCGTATTTTTCCCCTTTCCAGACAATGCTTCCGTCGGTGAGATCGATGCAAGCGAGGCGGCCCTCATCGAGCCCGTAGGCGTAGCCACCGATGATGGCTGCCGAGCTGAACTTAGTCTTCAGGCGGGTAGAATTCCAAGTTCTATCAACCGACCAGTCTTTACCTTCTTTTGATAGCTTTAGTAGCGGGCTGCCCATGCCGTATGATGCGGTGAGAAGCAAACCGGCGTCGCCGATTTTGTTTGGCTGCCCAACTCGCGGGAAGTTCCCGGGCCAGTTGTAGGTCCAAAGTGCTGTTCCCGTGGAAGGATCGTGACCGGTAACGTTTTTCAGGTTCACACAGATGATCTGTGGGATTCCAAAATACTCAATGATCCTTGCGGAGCTGTAGCTGGCCCCCAGGCCACCATAGGTCCATACCGTCTTTCCAGTTTCGAGGTTGAAGGCGATCAGGTTAGTTCCGGGATTTTTGGAGCCAGCGACCACTACGGTTCCCTGATCCTTCAGGATCAAAGGAGAGTTAGCGAGGCCCCAGTCGTGATTGACTCCCTTGAATTCCTCTATCACTTGCCGTGACCAGAGCCTTTGGCCTGTTTCAAGATCAAGACAGTTTAGGATGCCTGTAGAACCAAGTGAATAAACTTTGTCTTCGTGAATGGTAGGGGTAGAGCGGGGACCTTCGCCTCCCATCGAGGCCATTGGGGTATCGGTTTTGGTGAGAAGCAGTCGAACACCTCTGTTCTGATAACGCCAAAGGGTTTCTCCGGTAAAGAGATCGAGGCAACTGACGGTTTCGTCGTCGCCGATTTGTTCCTGAGTGACTGACCGTTTTCCTGACACAGAGAAGCTCGACCAACCGGCCCCGATAGGCCGCCTCCAGACTTCGAGGGGAGGGTATTGAGCCCAGTCAGTTTTGAATTCTGCTTCCGTCCACATTCCGTTGCGATCAGGTCCAAAGATTTGATTGAGATTGCGCACGGCACCTTTAAGACTTTCGGGCGAAATAGTTCCACCGTTATGAGGGGCATTAAGCCTCCCAAGCGGGTCATCCCGGCTTTGCCAGGCCCATGAGAAACGAGGAAATGAGGAGCCAGAAGTTGACCCCTCGTATCTGAGTAATCGCGATAGCACCAAGGTGATAATGACGATGCTTACCAAGCCAATTCCGAGATTGAGGGCGCGACGTCTGAAAGGTTTTTTCCCAAACCCGAGATACCAGAAACTCAGCAAAAGCGCCCAGACGATAGAAGCAGGCACAAAAAACCAGTTGGAATAGGTCATTCCTTGAGCGCTGACGGCGACGTAGATCAGCGGCGCAAATAGAAGGATAAGCGCAAGGGAAATGAATTTAGTGGCTTTCATGAAGAAGTGAGTCCAAGAAATGCTACGACAAACTCCATTCTGGCGGTTCGTTGCGAGCAGCGGGTTTTACATAAATAAAGAATATTTTATCATCTGCGTCCCGCAAATGTGAAGCCGGAGGACCAAGGGTGCCAGAATTCCCTTGTCTCTGGCTAGTGATTTGCGATGTTGGTCGAAAGTATGCCAGAAGCGCTCACAAGAAGGAAACCGGCGACGGGAAGCGGGGTTCGCGTTCTCATCTCGCTGGCTTGTGTCGTTTTGATCGTCACCGGCCTTAAAATGGCTTCGAGCCTTTTTATTCCAGTGATGATGGGGCTTTTCATTGCTCTGCTCTCGATGCCGATTCTTAATTGGTTGGATCGACATGGCCTCCCACGTCCTTTGGCGGTCTTGATGACCGTGCTAATCGACTTGTTGATTTTGGGAGGAATCGTATTTCTCACCTCGGGTGTTGTTGGTGATTTTAACGAAAAGAGTGGCGATTACACCGAGCGGCTCCGCCGCCAAGCCGAGGAGTTTTCGGTGACGATGGATGAGCAACTGGTCCGCCTTGAGCAGTTTTGGAGAACCGCTGGTGGCGCCGGGGAGCTTGTAAAAGCTGACGATGCTAAGGGTCCTGAGGCGAGCGGCGCCGAGCGCGGTGGTGGAGGCGAGGAAGGAATGCTGGGAGCATTTCGACCTACGATGACATTTCGTGAATTGTTCAATCTTTACTGGGACTCTGGACGCGTCATGGAAACTCTGGGTGGATTCAATGTGGTTAATCGATTCACGTCGCTTGCCTCACAGACCTTCTTTGCGCTCATCGTGATGATCTTTGTTCTCGCTGAGTCAGGGAGTTATGCGCAAAAGATGCTTGAAGTTCTCAGGGTCAGAGGGCCAGATCTAACCCGCTTTCGATCTATCACCCAGGATATTCAGAAATACCTCGGGATAAAAACGGCGGCAAGTGCGGCAACAGGACTCTTGGCGACCTTGACGTGTGTGATTTTCAAGATCGACTTCCCGTTATTATGGGGGTTACTGGCTTTCCTTTTTAACTACGTTCCGGCAATTGGGTCGATTCTAGCAGGGATTCCTCCTGTTCTTCTCGGATTAATCCTCCATGGCTTTTGGCCTGCTCTTGGGGTGATGGCTTGCTACCTTATCATCAATGTGACGATCGGAAACTTCCTCGAGCCGATGCTGCTAGGCGAGCGATTTGGTATATCGACTGTGATCGTGATTTTGTCGGTGTTGTTTTGGGGATTTGTCTGGGGACCCGTGGGCATGTTGCTTGCAGTGCCTCTGACGATGCTTGTCAAGGTGATGCTGGATAACAGCTCTGACCTTCGCTGGATCTCTGCGCTGATGGGAAAAAACACTTCCGACGGTGGCGACGAGGACGAAGCGCCTGAAGAATTAAATTCGACAGGTCTTGACGCAACTGATGCTACTTCGGCAGGCTAGTTGAAATATGACGTTCTCGAGTAACATCGTTGGCTCAGCGGTGGCATTGTTCTGGTTTGTATCTACCGTAGCGCAGGAAGAGCCACCGAGTTCGGCTACGTTTGGCCTGCTTTTCAAGCGGCTCGATCAGAATGAAGACGGGCTGGTAATCAAGTCTGAGCTGGAGGCACAAGGGCGAAAGACGGAGTGGCTTACTTCTGCTGATACTGATGCCGATGGTGCATTAACGATGGGCGAGTTGGCATCATTTCTAAGAAAGAGAAAGCAGAACCCAGCTGCCGCTCCTAAGGCTCTGGTTTACGATTTTCCGAAAAGTGCGCCGGTCACTGAAGCCTCATGTCGTGCCGCTTCAGAATATTCAGCCGATCACAATGGGTTTTCGACCTTGGTGATGATCGAGGGCCAGATCGTGTTTGAGCAGTATGACCAAGGGTGGGATCCGGCGAAAGCAAATCGTCTCGCGAGTGGTACGAAAAGCTTTTCCGGAGTGCTTCTAGCCGTTGCTGTGAAAGATGGATTGCTCACGCTGGATGATCCGGTTTCGGAAACAATTGAAGAGTGGCAGGGAAGAGAGGGACTTGAGTCGATTACAATTAGGCAGCTGTTGAGTCTGACTAGCGGAATGAACCCGGGTGAAGTTGGAGTGGTTCCCACTTATAAAACCGCCGTGGTATTCGGGAAGGGCGAAAAGTTTGAAGCGGAACCGGGCGCGAAGTTTGCATACGGCCCTCGACCATTCCAGATATTTGGGGAGATTATCACCCGAAAGCTTGT
>DCQY01000089.1 GCA_002323995.1 Akkermansiaceae bacterium UBA1506
CGGTAGGTGGAGATTAGTCCTGAAGGCAATCTTCTGAGCTACAAAATTCTTTTTGTCTTCAGCAGTATAGGGAGAGTAGTTGTTCCGGATTCATTTTTGATAAAGCCTGAAACTCATTAGGGACGCCACAAAACAGAAGTTGCTCACCGCTGATTTCGATATAGCTGATAAGCTTTCCCTCCCTGATTGCATGATTGTATAGGGGTGCAACATAGTATTCGGGGAGATCTTGCGCTCTTTTTTCTATTTCACAGGCATAGACATGCGCAAAGAGTTCACCTGATGCAAAATGATAAAATCCAGTCGAGCAATAGTCCGAAATACGTTTCTTCTCAGTCGTACGCTTGACGGAGTAATCGGTTATTTTCGGATCGGGCTCAATGAAGGACCACTGCTCACCTTCACCGCGGAACACCTCAAGATACCCATCACTTTCTAAAATTTTTCCTTCGGGATGTCGGAAACCAGGTCTGAATGTATCGATATTAAAAATGCTGACCGGATCCTCTCCTAAAGCGCCGATTTGATGTAGTCCTAGGAAAACTGTTTCGGCCTGCCCTTTGGTGTCATGGTGAAGAACTACAATCTCAAAATCTAATATTCCCATTTCTATGCACGACTCCTTCACGAATTGCTTTGTGCCGTGAACATCTCTTAGAACGAAGACAAATTTTTCTTTCTTAAAGTAATATTTAAAACTCGAAACGCTGTACCAAAAAACTGAACGCCCGTGCAAGTCGAGCATGTATTTTGGCTTTTCATAACCGGCATCAGCAAATCTTTTACTGAGCCCTGCCATTGGTAAGACTATCATAACCCAGTATTGATTCTCCTGATCTTACCGAAATATCCCCATGCTTTGCCGGTATTCGCCTTATCTATCCCTCTCAAGCAGTGTCACAATTTCATCGTGACTCAATTCGCGAAATTCACGGGGGCGAATCGACTTATCATCCACATAATACCCGTCCTCGCCGCACCATGGTTTTCCTACTCTAATTTCTTCATAGGGTATCTCGTGTTTTTCGAGCCAGCTTAAGATTACCGGTAGCGTATGCACTTTGATCTTATCAACATCGCCGGCATATGTGCGCATATTTCTAGCAGTATGGATAATGACACCGAATCCTGCCTCGTGACACTCCTTGAGTTTTTCGATAACAGGAATGTTGGGAATGGCGTCAGAATAACCATTTGGTCCTTTGCCCATAGTTAGAGTGTAATCCAAGTCGATAACTAGTTTTTTCATAATATTTGTTCTCGAATATAGGTGCGCACTGGATCGTCGAGTAAACGATTGATCCGCTTTAGAACAAAATACTTACGATGGGGTAAAGATTTAGAATCGAATTCTCCTGCCTGCATTCGATCTACATCTTGAATTGAAGCGACCTCTCCCGGATTGATTTTTCTGAGGCAGAACGGTTTGACATAGTTGGAGAGAAAGGGCTTTGCTAGGGTTGGGAAAATCGTTTCCTCTCTTGGGTAAAATACCCCCTTGAATTGCGCTCTAATTCTGTGACGCCTTCTTAAAATGGATGGTGTTTTTCTGAGAAACTGCTCCATCCATCCCGGGTTATGCTCATCTATAACAGCGAGCATTTCTTCAAGCACTTCCCGGGTGTAGAATGAACCTTCAATCTCTGACCAAATGGGGTTGGTCCCAAATTTTAAATATAAATAGGTCATCAATTTGTCCTTTCGCACGGACTCAATCCAGAAGGGGTCTTTGATCGGATCTTGTTGGCATGCCGCGTCAATACCTTCCAAATAGTCGAACAGGCCGCCGCGAACATAAAGATCATTACTGGCGTGAAAAATACAGCCATCAAAGACTTCCTTCTTCTTAAAGAGATACTGGAGGTTGAGGATATGAGCTTCTGCCTGACTTCCATCTGCCCACGCTGTATCTAGGTTAATTGGATTCACCAACACTTTTGGTTCAGAAGCCAGGCGGTCTGACAGGGTGGGTGAATTTTTAGAAAAGGTTTTAGCGATATGAATTATGATAGAAACACCTGGAACATATCGCTTAAAATTTTGAATTTGATCGAATACAACGTCCTCTCGCTCATGAACAAGTAAGCTGATCATTAACTTCATACGTTACTTTCTAGTGGCCAGGCACAAACCGCAACTCGTCATCTATGAGGCTCGTCGCAGCGCTTCGATATGATGTTTCACAGCGAGCGCCAGTCCGGCCTCGCAGTAGCCACCTTCCAAAACAGAAACGAGACGACCCGCGGCAAATTCCCCGGCGATATCCATGAGAATTTTGGTGAGAGTGGCAAAGTTTTTATCGGTCAATGTGAAATTCCCTAGTGGATCACCTAATCGGCTGTCGAAACCAGCCGAGATAATGACTAGTTCGGGCTTAAAAGTTTTCATTTTCTCCGTAAAAGAACCTCGAAAGGCTGCTCCGATATCTTCCATGCCGCAGCCGGCAGGAAGAGGAATATTTAAGGTCGTATTGGCACCTCTTCCGATGCCGGTCTCATCTTTGGATCCGGTGCCTGGATACCACGGGTGCTGGTGGGTGGAAAAGTAGAAGACGCTGCCGTCTTCGTAGAAGATGTCCTGAGTTCCATTTCCGTGATGAACGTCCCAATCGATAATGACGATTCGCTCGAGGCCGTATTGCTCCTTCGCATACCGGGCGGCAATGGCGGCATTGTTGAAGATGCAAAAACCCATACCACGGTTCTTGGTGGCGTGGTGACCGGGAGGGCGAACCGCACAGAAAGCGTTGTCAAAGGCCCCACCGACGACGCCATCAACCGCGTTGAGCAGGCCGCCTGCGGCGTGGCGCGCCACGGTTAGAGAGGCCGGTCCAAAGTGGGTGTCTCCCGTAGTGAGGATGCCGCTGCTTTTGCCATCGATTTCTTTAAGAACGGTCTTTAGATATCCATCGGTGTGGGCTAGCAAGGCCTCGTCGTTGGTCAAGGCTCGCTCTTTGATCGACGGACAGCTTTTGATCAGGCTGGTTCCTTTCAACTCCGAGAGGATAGCTTCAATTCGACCGGGTGCTTCAGGATGACCGGTTCCTGGATGGTGGTCACAAAAATTGCGATCTATCAGGAGGCCGGTTTGCATTGGAGTCAGTTGCGCCGGAATAGCGCAGAGAGAATCATACCGGCCCCACCGACAATGAACAAGCAGGGGAACCAGATAGAATACAGTCCTGCTTTGGAATCTTTTTTTAGGATCGCAAAGTCGGGATCGTCCGGTTTGACATAGCAGACAGCCTCCGTTCCGACGGGGTATTGTTTCTCCTTGTTCTTAACCTTGCGCGGATCGCTACCCTCGGTGGGCAGTCTTTTGACTCGGTTACTGGTTCGCTCCTTGCCCTCGTGGGAGTAGCGGTAAGTGACGGTGAGAATGTATTTTGGCACCCCGCGCTGGTTTAGTTGGGAATCGTCGATGTCCGTCGCTTCAATGATGCAGGGGACTTCGATCCAGCTGTCCATACTAGCGGCTCTCTCGTAGGAGCCCCACAGGTATTGGGCAAAGACCAAACCGGCGATGGCAATGCCGAGGCCGAGAAAGGCTTTCCAAATGCGTCCGGCCAGATTGAGAGGCGTTTTTGAATGGTTGGAGGAAGAGTCGTTTTTCACGTCGCGAATTGTTGGATCCTGCGTAGTTTAGCTCATGAGCCAATTATCCCAACAGATTACGGAAGACATGAAAATGGCGATGCGTGAGAAAAACACCGTCGCGTTGAATACCGTGCGCATGCTCAAGTCGGCAATCAAGAATGCTGCGATTGAAAAGGGTGGGGCGGATGCCGAATTGACGGACCCTGAGGTCATGGCCGTGGTTCGAAAGGAAGTGAAGAAGCGCCAGGATTCGATCGAGCAATACGAGGCTGCTGGCCGGACCGAACTGGCTGATCAGGAGAAGGCTGAAATGGAAGTGCTCAACGGCTACCTGCCTGAACCTCTCAGTGACGAAGAAATAGCCGCGATTGTAGATGCAGCGGTCGCCGAAGTTGGAGCGACTTCTCGCAAGGAAATGGGGCAGGTCATGAAGCTGGTGCAGGAGCGCACCGCAGGCCGTGCCGATGGCAAAACGCTGTCGCAGGCGGTCATGGCAAAGCTGAGTTGATGAAAGTTTCTGCCATTATTGTCGCTGCCGGAAGCAGTCACCGCATGGGCTTCGATAAGCTCGAAGCCGATCTCGCTGGTGAATCTGTTCTCGCCCGCTCGATGATGGCCTTTGAGGCGACTCCGAGTGTTTTCGAGTTTCGGGTTGTCACTTCCCCGGATAAATTCGAGGCGATCACGGCCACCGCTGACCGACTTGGCCTCAACAAGTTTGTTGAGACTCTCGAAGGTGGAGCTGAGCGTCACCTCTCCGTTCATGCTGGATTGTCCCGTGTTAGCCGCGAAGCCGATCTTGTCGCGGTGCATGACGGGGCCCGCCCGTTGGTAACTCCTGAAGCGATTTCAAACTGTGCATCAGTGGCTGGAGAGACAGGGGCCGCTGCTCTTGCCCACCGGGTGGCTGATACTTTGAAGCTTGGCAACGACCAGGGAGAAGTGGCAGGTGCCGTTTCCCGCGACCATCTTTGGGGGATGCAAACCCCACAAATCTTTGAATTAGAATTGCTGCACGAAGCTTACCAGGCCGTTTTCGAACGCGGTGACCTGGTTACCGATGAAGTATCGGCACTGGAAGCAATTGGACATCCGGTGAAGTTGGTTGAGAATCCGGAGCCTAATCTGAAGATCACGGTGCCTAGTGATTTAGTCGTCGCGGAAGCGGTGTTCAGTTCGCGCCGCGGGGATTAGCGGAACCCCACTTCAGTCGTTACCATGGCGTCGCGTTCATCAGTGATGGTCATCAGCCAAGTGTTTGCTTCGGCAGGCAGTCCTGTGGCGATAACCCGGTCATCTTCGACTCTGGCTGGGAGGTGTTTCCATACCCTGTCGGCTCGGAGGCCGGCATCGGTGGTGAAATGCAGTTGCGCTTTTGTGATGGGTAATCTTGCTGATACAGTGGCAGAGACAACGCCGCCCGCGGTCGTTAGCGGTCCCACTTCGGGTAGGGGCGTACCATTTTTCAGAATGGAATCGATGAATATCCCAATTTCGATTGGTTCCCATCCTGCACTGTGACCGTGCACCATCATGGGTTCGATACGAAAGGTTTTGGCGCCTTGAACGAGAGCATACGATTTGGCGTAGCTGTCGAGTACGTAGTGTTTGTCGTTGGTGCCGTTGACCCAGAAGATCGGTGTCTCACACCTGCCGAGGTGGCTCCCGGGGTCGTAGGCCCGGACCCAAGCCTCGCGGCGGTTACCAAGGTCGTCGATAGCGGGCTTTTGAATGGATTCGCCTTCGTGCAGAAAACCACAACCGTAGACAGGAACGGCGGCCTTGAAGCGATTATCGAGTGAGGCGGCGAGGCAGGTAGTATAACCACCCCAACTGATTCCGGTGACCGCGGTACGTTCCGGGTCAACTCCATCAAAGCTGCGCAGAAGGGAGTGCGCTTTCATCACGTTAGCGACTGCGTGATAGGGCCAATCGTCTTCGACGGTTCCACCGATGCTTTCAAATTTTTGTTCGCGCCCATGGTCTAGTCCGCCCTTCTCCAAGCGGGCGCGCTTTTCACGCTTGTGGTGAAAGTCCTGAATTTTCTCTCCGTTCGCATTATAGGCGGGAGCCGGCGGACGACTGCCAGCGAGGTCCATCGCGATGGCGGCGTAGCCTCGATTGGCCCACATCCAGACCCAGTCGGAAAAAGCGGTGCCTCCTCCCCCGTGAATTAACACAATACCCGGGAACGTTTCGCCATCCATCGCGGTCCCGAGAGTTGCTGGCGAAGCGTAAAACGCAAACACTTCGGTGGCATTATTATCCGCTGGTTCTCCCGTATAAAGGATCGACTGGATCGGTGCTTCAGTGTCCTCGATGTGATATCGAGGAGTCTCAGACTGTAGTTGATCAATTGGCCAATAGCCGGGCTCTGCTGCATAGGCAGCGGAAACAAAAATCGTTGCGAGGATAAGGGGAGTTGAGAATTGATGCATTGTGGAGGTGAATTTTAATTAGAGCGTTCCAAAAGAATAAAACCTACTCAACTTTGGCCGGCCCATAATCGCGTCAGTTCCACTGGTAGACGGTCATTTTATTGAGCGAACGAATGAGGATGCGATTGCCATCGAGTCCGATGTGAGCCCAGGTCGGGTCTTTGGGGGAGATTTTGCGTCGGTCGAGCGGTTTGAATTCTGAGGGTGATGCTTCAAATAGAAGGAGTTCACCTCTTTGATCCAAGGCGAGGATACGATCGGCTTTTTGAACCATGGACCAGTATTCGCCAAATTCTTCGTCGGTAGACCATATTGCCTCGCCGGTGGCCACGTCGATGCAGTGGAGTTTCTTATCCCGTCCATGGAGGTAAATATACCCGTCAATAAGAGCAGGGTTACCCATGTAGCCTTCGAGTTTCTCGTTGTTCCAGACCTGATCAATCTTGAACTTACCCTGATCATTCTGGCTGATTTCGAAGAGGAAGGAGCCGCCACCATAGCTAGCAGTGAAGATGCGATTTTCGCCGACGATAGTCGGCGTTAAAATGTTCATGCCACGGAAGGCTTTGACCGGCAGAGTCCAGAGTTCATCTCCTGTCTTAAGGTCGAGCCCCGCTATGTTCAGGCGGGCTTGGACGATGAGTTGACGCTTCCCTGCCAGCGTTGCGATGACAGGCGAAGAAAAGGCGCTGCCGAACATGGCGCGTCGATCTTCCATCGCCCGCCAAATGGTTTCTCCAGTTTCAGCATGAATTTTAGCAACAGCAAGACCTGCCTGAACAAAGAGATGTCCATCGTCGTAGAGCGGAGAGCCGACCTGGCCGAAGGACGGAACATCAGTGCCGTCACGTTTAGTGAAGTCAATGCGCCAGAGCTCATCGCCGGTCGAGGCGTCGAATTTCACGAGAACGTCTTTCATTCCCCCGGCGTAGACCGCCTCGTTATTTGCTGTTGGGGTGCTGCGAACCCAGCTTCCATTCTTGGCAGCAAAAAAGGGAACTTTCATTGATCCGGCCCAGGACGAGTCCCATATCGGCTGTCCGGAGTCGAGTGAGAAGGCTCTCAGAATCTCGTTTTCTTTGGTCTTGGTTTCAAAAGTGTAGAGTCTTCCATTCAAGGTGATGGGAGCGGAGTAGCCCTCAGCGAGGGGAGCGCTCCAGAGCTTGATGAGTTTCTCCTCGCTCAGTGAATCCGGAAATCCCATTTCCCCTCCAACGACGACACCGTCACGATTCGGGCCGCGCCACTGATTCCAGTCGGCGGAGGTTGTTGAGACCGTAAAAATCGATCCCAGTGAAAATAAGAAAGCGTGCAATTGTTTCATAGCACCAGAACGAAGGCCACAATGGTGTCACTTTAAAGAAGTTTTCATAAACGCGAAACAGGGTCAGGTGTTTCACCTGACCCTGCTATATCTGCGGGCGGGACGGCTTGCGGTCCGTTTCTAAAATTAGTTTGCTTTGCTGCGAGCCGAAGGCGTGCGATCGGCTTTTTTGAGATTCGCCACGATATAAGTGGGATCGTCCTCTAGCACGATTATGTCGATCATGCTGCCGGCTTTTTCGAGGAGTTGGCGGCAGTTTGCGCTGATGTGCTGAAGATGGATAGTCTTATCTGCGGCGCGGTAACGTTCGGCGAGTTTTTGCAGAGCTTCGATTCCGGAGTGATCCCAGACCCGGGAATCCATCATGTCGACAATAACCTCATTGGGGTCTTCGGCAGGTGTGAACTCAGTACTGAAGTCTGTGATCGACCCGAAGAAAAGCGGACCGTGCAGGTAGTAAACTTTTGTGCCGTCTTCGCGCATTTCGGTTTCTCGATGAATGTGTTGAGCCGATTTCCAGGCGAAGGCGAGCGCGGAAACAATTACCCCAGCGATCACGGCAAGGGCAAGGTTGTGGGTTACCACCGTGACAACAGATACGAGGACGAGGACGAAAGCGTCAGCTTTTGGTATTTTGCCAAGGATGCGAATTGACGACCATTCAAAAGTACCAATCACGATCATAAACATGACGCCTGTAAGTGCCGCGAGAGGTATCCTCTCAATCAGCGGACTCGCAAAAAGAATGAAGCAAAGCAGCAGGATACCAGCAGTAATGCCCGAGAGACGACCGCGGCCGCCGGAGCGAATATTAATAATACTTTGACCGATCATGGCGCAGCCACCCATGCCACCAAAGAATCCGGTAACGATATTGGCGAGGCCCTGCCCAACGCATTCGCGGTTGCTCTTACCTCGCGTCTCGGTGAGTTCGTCGATGAGAGTGAGAGTCATGAGGGACTCAATTAAACCAACGGCGGCCAGGATAACGGAGAAGGGGGCAATGAATACAAGCGTGTCCCAGTTGAAGGGGATGGTGAAATTAACCAACTCGGGAAGTCCACCCTTAATTGAGGCCATGTTGCTTACAGTGAGCGTGTCGACACCACCAAGAATGACGATGAGACTGACCACTACGATACCGATGAGAGAGGCTGGAACGGTCGTAGTGAGTTTGGGGAGAAAGAAACTAATCAGCATGGTCAGCAGGACGAGTCCCCCCATAATGAACAAGGCGCTGCCGCCTAGCCAAGCCGCTCCAGGAGTGGTTGGGGCCTCGGTGAACATTGGGAACTGCGCCTGGAAAATGACGATGGCGAGGCCGTTGACGAATCCAAACATGACCGGCTGCGGGATCAAGCGGACGAAGCGTCCCAATTTGAGAGTGCCGCAGGCGATCTGTATAACTCCCATGAGAATGACTGCAGCAAAGAGGTATTGGAGGCCAGCGTTTTCGCCGAGACCCAGTTCGATGCCACGCTCATTACCGATTTTGACGAGGCCGACCATGATGACAGCGAGCGCACCCGTGGCACCTGAAATCATCCCGGGTCGCCCACCGGCGACAGAAGTGATCAGGCAAATCATAAAAGCCGCGTAGAGGCCTACAAGTGGCGGAACACCCGCAATAATAGCGAAGGCTACAGCCTCAGGAACCAGGGCTAGAGCAACGGTCAGGCCGGAAAGAAGATCGTCTTTGGTGTGAGAACGCTTGCCGAATTTACGATAGATGAGCTGGATCACAGGACGCGAGGATAGAAGATTACGAAGCCGGAGTTACCGGGGAAAAGGCCTAATTTAGGCGTGGGCGGAGAACGAAGACCGAGGGTATTCTCCGTCAACTGGGGAGCGCACTAAGAGCCGCGATTGAGGTAAATCGCAAGGGATTTTTGGGAAGTGGTGCCTTCGGGCCTCGGACTTTGTTCGCCAAGGTGGTTCAGCTACTTAAAATTCTTGTCGATGAGACGAGTTTTACCGCGCTTCCAGCGTTCCAGCATTGTCGCTCCCATTTTGATTTGTTCCTGATTGAGAATCCCTTTCATCTCTTTGAACGCTTCCGCGGTCAGCTCAATATCGGCTTCAACGAATTCACGCCTGCGGCTGTTTCGCTGGTCGATGGCAGCGTGAATAATGGGCTTTGCCCCCTTTAGTTGCTCTTCCGTTAAGTCAAGTTGTCTCGCAATATGCTTGGTGATGAACTGCTTGGATTTGTCATCGCGCATTCCTTCGCTCAGCGGAACGACCCACATAATCGTCGTGAACAGGGCGATGGCTCCGCAGGCGAAACCGGCGCCGAAGACCATAGCAATGCCGCAGCCGGCTTTGAGTTTGGTTTTCTTTTCAGCCATAAATTTAGAATCCGCCCGGTAAAAATTCGGCCCAGTGAGACCATTGGGCAACGAAGCTGTCGATCCCTTCGGGAAGCTGGCCCTGAGTTTGCTGTGTGATGATCACTCCGACCACCAAGAGCAGGGGAACAGCTGCGAATGAAAAGCGCCAAGAAAATCGGGCGACGACTTCGGGCAGGGTGGGTGCCTGCTCGGCAAGAGCTGCACGAAGACGGGTCTCGAAGCCATATTCCCTTGACTCGCCAAACGGGAGGTAATCGCAGGCGGCAAGAAGAAGTCGGGTGATAGGATCGCTAGTTCTCATATCTCGATGATCAGGTTTCTAATCCAAGTTCGTCGTAAATCTTTCGCATCTTCTTGCGGGCGCGGTGGGCGCGCACTTTTACATTGGACTCGCTCCAACCGGTCAGCTCTGCCGTCTCGCGCACGCTGTGTTCTTCGAGATCGAGTAGGGTAATAACGGTTCGATCTTTTGAACTGAGCTGATCGAGAAGCAAATGAACGGTTTCCCAAGCTTCACGGCGATTCGACTCCCGCTTGGGATGAGGGTCCTGTGCTTCGCGACTTCTTTCTGGATCGACCAGTTGTTCGCTTTCGCGACGGCGACGGTGTTTTCTGAGAAAGTCGTAGCAGCCGCGAACGGTTACGGTCATGAGCCAGTTTTCAAACGGCGCGTCGGAGCGATAGGTGGGCAGGCCTTTCCAGATCTTGACGAAGAGATCCTGGGTGAGGTCTTCTAGTTCTGCACGGGAGCGGGCGAAGCGGGATGCCGTTCCCCAAACCCGCGGCCGATAGGTGTTGGCTAGATGCAAAAAAGCATCCTCGTCGCCTCTTGCGGCGCGAGCGACCCATTCGGACTCTGGTATTTCGGTTTCCACCACGCAGACAGTCCGCTTTGTATCCAAAATTAGCATGTTGAGCAACGAAGCCCGGCTGACAGCTTGCACTGGGAAAGACGAAGGGGGAATTAAAATAGTTACATCAGCCGTTTTTGGGGGCTCAGTCAGATAGCTTTTTGGCAATAATCTCATCCATTTCCTCGATGATCGCCCCCATCTTGGCGGCGTTGAGTGCATCGGGGTGGGGGTAGGCAAACTGGCCGGAGTCGTTGTCGAAGTATTTTCCAGATGCGGAAGCGAACTCATCGTCGAGTGCGGCGCGCGTGACAATGTTTGCACCAATACTGAGATCTTTGCCTGCTATACCATAGGCTTCCTTCACCATTTTACTGCCGAGAAAAGAACCGGGGTTTACTGCAATAACGGCCGGACCGTTGTCGCCCAATGAGGTAGCGAGAGCACCTGACCACATCGTCAGGGCCAGTTTACTCTCGGCGTAGGCTTCACCATCGTTAATAGTGCGGTGGCCACGCAGTGCCTCGAAATCGACAGGAGATTGAGCTGCCGATGAGAGATTAATAATTCGCCCGTCTGTTTTTAAGAGCGGCATCAGTTTCTGGGTTAGCAGGTAGGGTGCGATAGTGTTGACGGCAAAGCGAAAATCTAATCCGTCTGAAGTGGATGGGAAGGGGGCGTTGTAGACGCCGGCATTGTTGATAACCACGTCGAGTTGGCAGTAATTTTCTGAGACGTCCGCTGCTAGCCCCACCACTTCGACGAGTTTGGAAAGATCCGCGACATAGGTCTCAATGGGCCCAGCAGTCGACCGACCTGCCAGTTCGTCCGCGACGGTGTTGAGCTTTTCCTGACTTCTTCCGTGCAGCAGAACACGATGACCAAGCGAAACTAGCTTTTTAGAAGTTTCTAGTCCAATGCCATCGGTGGCGCCGGTGAGAAGGATTGTTTTCATAGGCGTGTCACTTATTACGGTCGAAAATCGGGCAGGAGATCATTCCCTAAAGTTTTTTAAAATAGGAGTTAACTGATTGCGCCCTTGCCGCGGAGCGATTTCCTTGGCTAACTAGCCGTCCATGAAACAAATTTTAACATTCTTTTCAGCGCTAGCCCTTCTTGGCGGCCCTGCGATAAAGGCTCATGAGGCTGCCGAAGATATGGCTACGGCCGCTCAAGTCTGGCTCGCTTCGCTTAGCAAAGAGCAAAAGAAAACAGCGATCTTTGAGCTTAATGCCCCCGCCCGTGAGGACTGGCACTTCGTTCCCAGGCCGTTTGAGGGTGAGGGCGTTCGCAAAGGGGTTACTCTCAAAGAGATGGAAGCCGACCAGCGTCACCTCGCTTATGCGCTACTTACTTCGGGACTTAGCCATCGCGGTATGCTTACTGCCACTCAGATCATGAGTTTGGAGCAGGTGCTCTGGGAAATGGAGAACGAGGACCCGAAACGTGATACCGAAATGTATTATGTTTCTATTTATGGAGATCCGCTCACAAAGAACTGGGCTTGGGCTTTTGAGGGACACCACATGTCTCTTAATTTTACCATCATCGACGGCAAGGTAGCCTCAGTTACGCCGAACTTTTTTGCCTCCAATCCCGGCGTCATTCACGATGGCCCTCGGAAGGGGTTAAAAGTGCTAGCGAGAGAAGAAGATGTAGCTCGTGAGCTTGCTAAGTCTCTCAGTAAGAAGCAGCGCAAGGAAGCTATTGTTGAGGATAAGGCGCCGCGTGACATCCTTACCTCAGCCGATCCTATGGTGGAGTCTCTTGGTGATGCCGGTATCGCCTACGGCGATCTAAAAGAGGCCCAGCAGGCTAAGTTGATGGAGCTGATTAATGTTTACGTGAAACGGGTGCGCGCTGAAGTGGCTGATGAAGAACTCATGGCGATCACGGAAGCCGGCCTCGATAAGATTGTCTTTGCTTGGGCCGGAGGGTTGGAGCCGAAAGAGGGGCATTACTATCGCGTCCAGGGCCCCACCTTTCTGTTGGAGTATGCTAACACTCAGAATGGTGCTGAGCATGTGCATGCGGTCTGGCGTGACTTTAATGGTGATTTTGGCCGTGACGTGCTGAAAGAGCACTATCAAAAATCCCACCAAGTGGAATAGTTGGAGGGATGTCCCAGAACTATCTGGCTGAAACTAAGGAAGACCTCACTCGCTTGCGGAAAATTCTCTGCAAGGTCACGAGAGACGATGCCGATACGGTGCGAAGACGTCTCGCCAAAAGAGATGAGGCACGTGTCCTCGATATCGCCTGCGGGGACTGCCGTGAGGCTGAGGTCCTAACAGACTTTATTGCTGAGTTGAAGGGGCGTTCCAATGCGGCGATTAAGCTTACGGGTATCGATGTGCGAGCCCGCGAGATTGCTGATGCGCAGCGGCGTTACGGTGGTAAGAAAGAGTTTAAGGATCGTCCAGGCACTCGCGAGTGCGAGTTCATGACCGGCGATGCTAGTAAGTTGGATGAGCATGGCGAGATGGGCGATGACTTTGATCTCGTCTTCATGCGTCACCAAAACTACTGGAACGGAGCCAAGACTTGGGAAAAGATTTACGATCAGGCACTCGCGAAGCTGGGCGACGATGGGCGTCTCATTATTACCAGTTACTTTGATAAAGAACACGAGTTAGCCCTTGAAGCAATTCAGCGACTGGGAGGTGAGCTGATTCAGACAGAGTTTAATTCAGAAACGCGTGAATTAAAAACTGAGGGAAAATCAGTCGATCGTCATGTTGCGATTTTTCGTCGCAGAGAGGACTGAGATTCGGCGCTTGCTAAGCGCAATTTTTCTTTGGAAGAATTCGGTTGATGAAATTGCTTCTCATCATTGTGGTTGCGGTCGCGCTGCTTTTCCTACTCACATTCTACCTAGGGCAGAGCAAACTAATCTACTTTCCGAGGAATTATTCGGCCAATAAGCCGGAACTGGAGAGGGTGACAGCTCACGTTTACGAATCGGGAGGTTACAAACAATGGGTTTACCTTTTGAAACGAGATAATGACCTTCCGCCGGACCGAATCTGGTGGTTGTTCGGAGGCAATGGGTCGACTGCTCTCGGTTGGGTTAGTCTCGTGGCGCAGGTGGATCCTTCAATCAATCAGGCATTCGTCCTTTTTGAATATCCGGGATATGGCTTGAACAGTGGGAGTCCGAGTCCTGAATCTATCTTTCAGTCTATCGACGATTCCATCGGTGTCGTTGCTGGGCAACTCGGGTTGAGAGAACCGGAATTGGCGAAGCGTTCGATCGGGCTGGGGCATTCGCTGGGCTGCGCGGTAGCGCTTGAATCTGCCAATCGCCATGGTTGGAGTGAAGTCGTTGCCATTTCTCCATTTACCAGCATGAAGGCAATGGCACGCCGACAGGTCGGAAGTGTTCTCGCTGCTTTTTTAAGGCACCATTACGACAACGAGGTCGCACTCGATGAACTACTTGTTTCGAATTCCAACTCCAGAGTCACGATTTTTCATGGCGAGAACGATGCGCTGATCCCAATTACGATGGGTCAGTCGCTAGCCGAGAGGGATGAGAGTGGCGAAAAAGTGGTTTTTATCGGGGTGCCGAGAGCGGGCCATAATGACATCATTATGCATCTCGAGGTGGAATTGATGGCCCGTTTCAATCAGCCGTAGAGCAGCGCTCTCGGTTCAAGTTTCGATTTTCCTCTTTGACGAGTTGGGTTGTCGGTTAAGTTGCCCCCTTTGACATGATTCTCTAATGACAGAACTGCTTATTGTTCTCGGTGTGGTGGTATTCTCCGTCGCACTCCGAAGTTTTAATCATCGGATGCTCCGAAAAATCGGCGCTCTCGGCGTCCTTGCGGCATCCTTTCTGGCTTTTTATCTACCCACGGATAGTGTGCTTGCGGGGGTTGGAGGACTCATGATTTGGTTCATGCTGCCATGGGTGGAATTACTGACCCGTGTGCGCCACGTTCGTTTACCTGTGCGGCGGCAGTTAGAACAGCAACCACCTCCAGGGTATTCTCGCTTTCCGGCTCTGACTGAGTTAACGGATGAAGTAGAAGAAGCTGGCTTCGAGTATATCGCCGACACCGGTTGGGAATGGGACGGAATGAATCAGTTTTACCGACTGTTTCAGCATGAAGAGGAAAAGGCCGAAGCTGCGATCTCCCTAATGGAGCAGGACGGCGTGGGCTGGGTCAGCCTGTCTGTCACTTCGAGACTCAGTGATGGACGAACGATCCGGACAACCGATGTCCCGTTTAGCAGCCCGATGAAAATTTCCCCCGACGTGCTGACTTGCCAAAAACCTCTTTCTGAATCGTTTGATGATCTTGTCGGATCTCATCGCGATTGGCTTAAGGAACTAGGAGTTACTGATCTTTTGGTCGAAACAGTCGAGCCTGAGTCCTTGACGGTTTTAATTGAGAAAGAGACCGGTCAGCAGATTCGACATAATCTGGACGCAGGCTTGATCGAACCGGGAGAGACGGCCGAGACCGTCAGGTATTCATGGCGTGGACTTTTTTATCTCTACTTTCAGTTGGTAAAAGATATGGTCAGGATGTGCTGATGCAGGACCACTGTTCCGACGTCACGTTTTACTATGCCCTTTGCTTTGAAATTCCCAGTGCCCCGCGTCGACCAGGTCGGGGTGGAGGAACGCTCCGTAAAGTTCACGAAGCGTTCTATCAAGAATGATGCCAAGTCTGAGGGTCTCAAGATGGCGGTCTCAATGATGGATCTGACGACTCTCGAAGGTGCTGATTCAAAAGGAAAAGTGACGCACTTGTGTCGTAAAGCGCGCCAACCTATGCTGGCAAAATACCATTGCCCGCCTTGCGCAGCTGTTTGTGTTTATCCGAATCAGGTGCCCCATGCGGTGAAGGAACTCGAAGGTAGCGGTATCCCGGTGGCGTCGGTTGCGACCGGATTTCCTTCGGGTCAGTATCCTCTGAAGTTGCGCCTCGCTGATGTGAAGGATGCCGTGAATTCTGGAGCCTCCGAGATTGATATGGTGATCAGTCGCGGAACTTTTCTTGAGGGTGGGTTAGCTGAGGTGTTCGATGAGATTGCTGCGGTCAAAGAGGCTTGCGGTAAGGCGCATTTGAAAGTGATTTTCGAAACGGGAGAGTTGCAAACATATGATAATGTGAGGCTGGTGAGCCAGTTGTCGATTGAAGCTGGAGCTGATTTTATTAAGACTTCGACGGGCAAGGTGTCTCCTGCGGCAACCCTGCCGGTCACTCTAGTGATGGTCGAAACCGTGCGTGATCACTATTTAGCGACCGGTCGAAAAATTGGGGTAAAACCGGCTGGTGGGATTCGAACAGCAAAGCAAGCTCTGCAATACTTGGTCATGGTCAAAGAAACCGTGGGCAACGACTGGCTCACTCCGGATCTCTTCCGCTTTGGTGCTAGTTCGCTGCTCGGAGACGTTGAGCTGCAACTTGCGAAATTCGTCGATGGTAACTATCAGAGTGCAGTCTATTTTTCTAAGGGATGAGCCAAGCAAAACCTCAGTTGAAATTTAAAGATGGGTGGGATTACGCACCTGCTCCTGAGTCGACACCAGTGCCGCTGAAGTCGAAGTATGAGTTGTTCATAAACGGTAAGTTTGTCGCTCCGAAGAACGGCAGATACTTCCGCTCGGTCAACCCGGCAACAGGCAAGCAACTGGCTCGAATCGCAAAGGCTGAAACTGTCGATGTGAACGCAGCAGTGCGCAGCGCGCGGCGTGCCTATGAAAAAATTTGGGCCCCTATGCCGGGATCGGAGCGGGGAAAATACCTATTTCGAATCGCTCGCATCATTCAGGAAAAGGCTCGTGAGCTTGCTATTCTTGAATCAATGGATGGTGGTAAGCCGATCAAGGAAAGCCGGGATGTGGACCTGCCTCTGGTGGCGGCACACTTTTTTTACTACGCCGGTTGGGCCGATAAGCTTGACTATGCCTTTCCTGGAAAATCACCGAATCCAGTTGGCGTTGCAGGACAGGTGATTCCTTGGAATTTCCCTCTTCTCATGGCGGCCTGGAAGATTGCTCCAGCCCTTGCCTGCGGTAATACCGTCGTACTGAAACCGGCTGAGACCACCTCTGTTACGGCAATGCATCTGGCTGAGATTTTTGATGAAGCAGGATTACCACCTGGCGTGGTTAATATCATCACTGGTGCCGGGGAAATTGGAGCATCGGTGGTGGGGCATCCCGGCGTGGATAAGGTGGCTTTTACCGGATCGACAGAAGTGGGTAAGCGCATCGCGGCAGCGGTTGCCGGAACCCGCAAGAAGCTGACGCTTGAGCTCGGCGGGAAGGCGGCCAATATTGTTTTTGAGGATGCACCAATAGAGCAGGCGGTTGAAGGGGTGATTAACGGGATCTACTTCAACCAAGGACACGTTTGCTGTGCCGGGAGCCGGTTACTCCTGCAGGAGTCGATACACGATGAGTTTGTGAAACGGTTAGGGCGGCGTATCGAAACGCTCCGGGTAGGCGATCCGCTTGATAAGAATACAGACATTGGGGCGATTAATTCAAAACAACAGCTTGCCCGGATCACCAAATTGATTGGCGCTGGAATCGACGAAGGTGCTCGGCTTCATACCTCGAGTGGTGATTTGCCCGATGAAGGCTTCTGGTGTCGCCCGTCATTTTTCACCGGGGTAAGTGCGAGCCATCGCATTGCAAGGGAAGAGATTTTTGGCCCCGTGCTTAGCGTCATGACGTTTCGAACCCCGGCCGAAGCGGTCGCACGTGCCAATGATACTTGCTACGGACTCAGTGCGGGGATCTGGACGGATAAAGGTAGTCGGATTTTCAAGATAGCCGACCAGATCAAAGCCGGGGTGATCTGGGGCAATACATTCAACAAGTTTGATCCGACGAGTCCGTTTGGCGGGTTTAAAGAAAGCGGTTTCGGTCGTGAGGGCGGCGTGCAGGGGCTGTTACCTTATGTCCGACTCTGATGATGTGAAGATTCGCCTTCTCTCGGAATACCGTGTGCCGTGGACATTGGAGACTCAGCTTCGCCTGATTCCGAAATCGCGCGGCGATAAGCCAGACCCTGAAGGTTGTTACCATAAGCTGCCGTTCTCTCAAACGAAACAGGGCCTGAACGGGTTAGTAAATGGCTTACCGCGGTTTTTTCGAATAATGAAAATACACGGGATTAGATATGTTCGGGAAACAGTCGGATATTAGCTACGGTTCGAAGCTTTTTCATCAGTTGCTTAATAGTGTCAGCGCTGCGTTCCGTTTCGAGGTGAAATCTAATTTCATCGGCAACCTCTTCAAATTCGACCGGCTTTTCCGGTTGATGGTCGGTAACTTCAACGATGTGCCAGCCGATGTCGGTCTTGAATGGTTTTGAAATCTGACCTTTTTTGAGCTCAAAAACGGGTTTAGCGAACTTCTCAGGAACGCGATCTTTCGCGAACCAGTTGAGATCGCCACCCTTCCCGGCGGTTCTGGGATCCTCCGACATCTCCTTCGCAATTTCTTCGAAAGGTTTTCCCTGTTCGGTGATTTGGTGGTGGATGTCCTGAATAAGCTGTTTGTGCTCTTCGTCGTCAGCTTCCACTGTGCTGATAAAAATTTGGCGAGCTCTTAACTTTTCAGGCTCAACAAATCCAACACCCGTTTCACGATTGGCCTCAAACCATTGGCGAACTTCTTCGTCGGTGACATTAACCCCTGGTTCGATCCGCTGTTCCAACCAACGCTTACGAGACCAGATTTGAGCTAATGCTCGGCGTCTTTCTTCAGCGGGAAGGAATTGGAGTTTTGAGCGCCTTTCAAGATCGCTCTCGGACGTGAACTGGGTTTCCCACTCTTCAATAAAGGAATCGATTTCATCCTGGGGAGCAGAATAATTCTCACCATCTGCGTAGTGGCGCACCAAGGTGTCATCAATGAGCGACTGCAGAGCAGCACGACGAATCATGGCGAGATTTTTATCCGGGATTTCCGAGTAGTCTTTGCCCCGCTGGTAGAGGTGTCGGTAAACGGCCAGGTCAAGTTGATCGCTGGTAATGGGTTCACGATTTACGATAGCGACCCACTGGTTTTCTTTGGCGGCAGCGATGGCTTCGTTTTGACGCTCAGTGAACGATTGTTTGAGCGGACCGTTAAAGACCTTTAAATCGAGTAGGATATATCCTAACACCGCCGCGTAAAGGAGGCTGCGCCAAGGAAATTTGTTCATCGGAACTTGGAATTATAGGTTAAGTGACGTCGAAGGGGTAATGCCAAGACTGGCGTAGATTTCGCGCGTCGCGTGCGACTTATTGAGCGTGTAAAAGTGGATGCCGTTGACCTGATTTGCGAGGAGGTCGGAACATTGCTCGGTCGCATAGTCAATCCCAACCTTTTCGACTGTTTCCGTATCGTTGGCGCGATAGATAGCGCTGAGCAGCTTTGCGGGAAAGCGGGCGCCGGCGGCGAGATCAGCCATGCGTTCCATACCTTTTGTCGAGGTCACCGGCATGATGCCAGCAATAATAGGGATATGTATCCCGGCTAACTCACAGCGATCACGAAAGTCGTGGAAATCGTCATTAGTGAAGAAGAGTTGGGTCACGATGTAGTCGGCGCCTTCATCGACCTTCGCTTTAAGGTAATCCATTTCCTTCAGGCGGTTGGGTGTTGCTGGGTGTCCTTCAGGAAATCCAGCAACACCGATTCCGAAGCCACGGGCGTCAGGATGGTTGCCAGCTTCTGAGAATTTCTTGATGAAGCGAACGAGGTCAGCCGCTTGTTGAAACGCGTCATCAGCTTTACTGTAGTTCTCTAAATTTCGGGGTGGATCGCCGCCAAGGGCAAGGATATTTGTGACCCCTTCTTCGGCATACCGGGCCAGAATTGCTTCTATATCTGACTCGCGGTGGCAGACGCAGGTCAGGTGAGGAATCGGGTCAAGGGAGGTAGAATTTTTAATTCGGACCACAAGGTCATTGGTCAGCTCGCGGGTCGAACCGCCAGCACCATAAGTCACGCTGACAAAGTCAGGCTCGTGAGACTCAAGCTCTGAAATGGTTTCGTAGAGCGCTTGTGACGATTCTTCCGTCTTCGGAGGAAAGAACTCGAAGGAGAAGGTCGGTGATCGCTTCGCAAAAATATCCTGAACGTGCATGTGGCCAGTAATGTGGCACGAAACCGTCGTTCCGGCAGCGATTTTTCCTTCGCTTCACTTCGGTTTATTCCATCAAAACACGGTCAGATGGGCCTTTATCGAGCGGGCTTACCGTTGGGCCAGTTGAGTAGATCAAGCATTTCACCTTCAGTCTCTGTGAGGCGACCTGGCTCACGACGGGCGCTACCTTCGTTTTTGGTTAGCCTGTCTCCAAGCTCGGCTCGTGCCGCTTCGACATGTTTCATGAGCTCAGCAATCTTCTCCGGGTGGTCTTTGGCCATGTTATTGGCTTCAGCAATGTCCGTGTCGAGATGATAGAGTTCAATTGCAGTGACCTTATCATTGGAGTATTTGACGGGAAGACCGGCATCGCCGCCTTCCTCATCAGCGAGGGTGCGATAGCCGTGAGGCAGAACCAGTTTCCATCCATCAGCGAGGATGGCGTGGAGTTCATTTTGCTTGTAGTAAAACCAGTAGGCATCGTGAGGATTCTTGGCACCGTTTTCGCCGGAGAGGATGGGCCAGATGTCTTTGCCGTCGATTTTCCGCTCAGGTAACTCGGCATCAATGAGACCGGCGATTGTGGGAAGAAGGTCAATATTCATGGCTGGGATGTCGCAGACAGTTCCAGCGGGAATTTTGCCAGGCCAACGCATGATGCAGGGTTCGCGCACCCCACCTTCCCAAGCCGTCCCCTTGCCCTCACGCAGGGGACCGGAAGAGCCAGCGTGGGTGCCATAAGAGAGCCATGGGCCATTGTCGGAGGTGAAGACGACAAGAGTGTTTTCGTCGAGACCGTTGGTAGCGACGGCGTTAAGAATCTCTCCAACAGACCAGTCAATTTCTGCAATGACATCTCCATAAATTCCGTTCTCAGTGCTTCCGGCGAAACGATCACTTACGAAGAGTGGGACGTGCGGTTGCGGGTGGGGGACATAGAGGAAAAAAGGGTTGGTGCGGTTGCGGTTAATGAAGTCAACGGCGCGGGCAGTTAACCAGGTAGTCATCATTTTCTGATCGTGTTCGTCAGCGGAGCGGAGCCGGTTCGTTCCTTCAATCAGCGGCAGTGGGGGAAAGTGCTTCGCGGTGGGGTGCTGTGGCCACATGTCATTCGAGTAGGGGATACCAAAATACTCGTCGAACCCGTGATTGGTCGGGAGAAATTTTTCATGGTCACCAAGGTGCCATTTGCCGAACATCCCGGTGGCATACCCTTTGGACTTGAAGAGTTCGGGAAGCAGCATTTCTTCCGGATTGATGCCGATGCGGCTGCCGGGGCCGAGGGCTCCGTTGATTCCGACGCGGTTGGAATAGCAGCCAGACAAAAGGCCAGTCCGGGAAGCTGAGCAGACAGGTTGAGAGGCATACCATTGGGTGAATTTTCGTCCCTCTGCCGCCATGCGATCGAGATTGGGTGTTTCGTATCCTTCAGCTCCAAAAACACCCACGTCGCCGTATCCTTGGTCATCAGTGAAGATAATTATAACATTAGGGTGACGTTCCTGTGCAGCGGCTGACAAAAGGAAGGCGAGGCAGATTGTCGAGTAGGCGATGATTTTGCTCATAAGAAAGATTGGAAACAACGGCTGAGAGTTATTATCATACATTAGTTGCCAGGACGATGGCGCATTCGGTGGAAAATTTACCGTAATCTTCTATTTCGGTTCGAAACTCAATCCATTTCAAAAGTAAACATGAAGACCTCTCTTTTTTTCATGCCATGATCATTGGTTCGACCCTCCCTACCACTTCAGTAATCGGGATTGAAGCCAAAGAACGCCTAAAAATCCAAAAGGTGCAGAAACGTCAGTTTAAGTCTGGCTGTTGTTACCTTCGCCGCCACGGGTTCAAGCTAGGAAACTTTGCTTATTGAATGAGTGATTCACTTGAAGAATTGCGCCGGCTCGACAAGGCGCACTTGTGGCATCCATTCACCCAGATGCAGGATTGGTGCTCCTCTGAAGAGGAGCCGCTAATCATTGCTTCAGGAGAAGGGGCAATGCTCACAGATGTTGAAGGGAATCAGTATTTTGACGGTAACAGTTCCATTTGGACTAATATTCACGGACACCGGCATCCGACGATTGATGCAGCGATTCGCGACCAGTTAGCTGAGATTGCTCATTGTTCGGCGCTTGGCTTTTCCAACCAACCCGCTATCCAGCTCGGGGAAAAGTTGGTGAACCTCTTTGCGGCAGGAAGCCTAACTCGTGTCTTTTTTTCTGATGATGGCTCCACCGCAGTTGAGTGCGCCTGTAAGATGGCGGTTCAGTATCGCCAGCTAAAGGGTGAAGCTCGGCCCCATTTTGTCGCTTTCGGTGGGGCCTATCACGGTGACACGATGGGGGCAGCGTCACTCGGTGGGATTGGAGTTTTTCGTGAGCGCTTTGCTTCTGAGGGGTATCCAGTCCGGCACCTCGATAGCATAGATAGTCTCGAAAGCATGGTTGCTGAGGATGCGGAGACGGTCAACGCCGTGATCGTTGAGCCGCTGATCCAGGGAGCTGCCGGGATGCGAGTGTGGCCGCAAGGGATGCTGCCGCGCCTCCGAGAATGGTGTGATACCAACGGTGCTTTTCTAATACTCGACGAGGTCATGACCGGCTTTGGACGCACTGGTCAGATGTTTGCCTGTCATCATGAAGCGATCGTTCCAGATTTCATCTGCCTTGCCAAGGGATTGACGGGAGGCTACTTACCGCTCGCGGCAACCCTCACTACAGAGAAAGTTTATGAAGCGTTTCTCGGCAGCTACGAGGAAATGAAGACTTTCTTTTACGGTCATAGCTACTGCGCCAACCCACTGGGATGTGCTGCAGCTTTGGGAAGCCTGAGGGTTTTTGAAGAGGAAAAAGTTATCGACTCCCTTGGGCCAAAAATTAAATCATTTAAAGAGGCTTTGGCCTCCGTTGAAAATCCGCACTGGGGAGATGTTCGGCAGGTCGGGATGATTGTTGGGATTGATCTGGTGGATCATCAAACCGGTGGTGCGTTGAACTGGCGAAAGGAAACGGGCGCACGAGTTTGTCGTGAGGCACGAAAGTATGGACTGCTGACACGCCCAGTAAGGGATACCCTGACCTTGATGCCGCCACTTTGTTCCTCCGTAGACCAACTCAAACTGGCGGTAAAAGCATTGAATCGCGCGACCCACGATTTACTGAGCTGATCAGAAAAAAAGCAGGCTGTAGCCTGCCTCTTTCGAAAATATTTAGAGAAGCAAGCTCGTCCTTAGCAGCTATCGCCGCCACAGCTTCCACCCCCGCAGCAGCCGCCGCTTTCAAGGTCTTCTGGGGTCGGCAGGCGACCAAGCTCAAGTGTCTTGCCTACTTGCTTTGAGATCTGGGAGGCCATGCTGTTAAGCGCCTCTTCAGCGTTCATGAAATTGGAAGTCACTTCGTTGGACTTGATCTCATTGAGCTTCGTTTCATATCCGGTGATATCGTCTTCTGTAATTTCGCCGGCCTGCTGCTTGTGATGCAAATCTTCGCCAAGCTTCGCAAAGGCACGGTAGTCAGCTTGCGCACCATCGTCCGCGAAGAAAGCTTCGATCTTGGCCACGTTCTCCTGATATTCTCCTGATTGGAGAATGAGCGTGCAGAGCTCGCGTGTTTTTTCGAGAATAGCCGAGTTAGGGGAGAGAGTTTCCATACGGATAGATACGCCAGTTTGACCGAGGGCTCAAGCGGTGGTTAAAGCATCTTGTAATTGATGCTATTCTGCGGGTGTTTCTGCAGAACAGAGGCCGGAAGATCCGGCATGGTAGCCAGAGGATTGCGTCGGTCATGGCGTTTTAGCTCTTTGGAAGCAGCTACCTTCAACTCGTTCCAGCGCTCATTTTCAAGGTTGGGCGCGTGTTGAATATGTCGAAGTAGACTGAGCCATTCCACGTAGCAGCGCTCGATATCACCAGAACCAAATTTTAGCTGGGCGCTTTTGCCAAGGAGTTGGCCGAGTTGGCCGTTAAGCATTAGATCAATCACTTCGGCGGCACTCTCGCCATAACCCGGAGGAAGCCCAAACTGGAGATACCCTTCGTAGTCGACGGATCCATAGGTCTGTCGGGAGGCGGTGGCGAGGCGTTCGCTACCGATCGATTCGAGCAGGCTATCACCGCCAACTACGGTATCCAGTTCGAAGCGGTGTCCGCCCCGGAGGTTGGCGAGGTGAAGAACCAGTTCCTCCATAGGATAATGAGGATCTTCGAGGGCTGCGGCAATAGTAAGCCCCTCCCCGCCTTGGAAGAGGCTGAAGATAAGGCCCCTTGCCGTCGGGCCACCGCGGTCACTAATTAGCCCCAATTTTCGCCAGCCATGCGCCGGGGTGCCGACTTTAGGGTCGATCATATTGCCCGACTCGCTGTCGGTGTAATACGTTTCACTTTCGATTTCTACACTGCGCGTCACAGGTTCGTGGAGTGCTAGATCATTGGTATCGAGATAAACGTTGATGGCCGCGTTTCGGAAATGACCAGTGAGGTAAAGCTGGCGACCTCTTTGCTGGATCGCTTCGAATTCGGCCGGAGCGATATGGGAAGCAAAAACTTCAGGCAGCAATATTTCGACCTCTTCGAACGAGTAGGTTTGTTTGTCGTTTTTTTCCCCGGCAAGCTGTCTTGCAAACTGGGTAAGGCGGAAGGTATCATTAACTTCCGCGGTGGCTACCGCGATTTCCAAACCGTATCGCCTCGGCCCCCTGCCTTTGCCATCGAGCCGCGTGAGTCGGGAACGTTTTGGAAGGAGTGAAGCGATCAGGTTGCTGCTAGATTCCGCATCGCGGTAGCAGCCGCGAACGTGACAGAGAGCCTGAGAGAGCGGAACGGTGGTTTCCCGACCGGGGCTAGTGGGCTCCCACTCTTCTTTTCCGTTGAGGATTTCCTTACGAAGCGGTTTTAATCCGAAGAGAGGC